>SKNG01000302.1 GCA_007120685.1 Paracoccaceae bacterium
ATCTCGGTATGCCCGGACTGGGCGCCGAAGCCCTTGATTTCAGTGACCATCATGCCGCGCACGCCGATGGCGGTGAGCGCCTCGCGCACCTCCTCCAGCTTGAACGGCTTGATCGTTGCAACGATGTATTTCACGTCTTGCCCCCTTCGATAGCGTCGCGCCGCCTGTGGGCCGTCGCGCATCCGTGCCGGACGCCCGGCGGGCGACCTGGCGCAATCACGGCGCGGAAGAGGCCAAAGCGCAACGGAACCTGCTGCCCCGCAGCATGGGGAATCCGAAAGCAATGCTGAAATTTTGCACTACAGAGATAAGTTGCACAAAAAATAACCGGATAGTGAAGCCGAATCGCCTGTCTGTTGCTCTCCACAAACCGCGTTCGGCACGTTATGCTGCACCTGCAGGTAATGATCAGAACGACAAGCAGGTATGGGCAGTTCAGGCACCCGGCGTCCTCCTCTGGTGGCCGACAGGCGCGCGCCAGCCGGCAAGGCTGCGCGAGGGTCAAGGCGTGCTGCGAAGACCGCGCCGAGGCGCCAGAAGCGCAAGGGCAATTTCCTGACCCGGGCCATCGGCGGGCTGTTCCGGATGATCTGGCGCGTGGTCTGGGGCGCGCTGTGGCGTCTGACTGCGGTGGTGGCGCTGCTGCTGGCCGCGGCGACCTTCTATTTCTATTCCACGCTGCCCGATCTGTCCGAACTGATGGACGGGCGGGCGCGCGGATCAGTCACCATGATCGATGCCGACGGGCAGGTCTTTGCCTGGCGCGGCGAGACCTTCGGCGGCGTCATCACCACCGAGACCGCCTCGCCGCATCTGGTCAACGCCATCATCGCCACCGAGGATCGTCGTTTCTGGTGGCATTTCGGCATCTCGCCGCGTGGCATCGCCGGTGCCATCCGGTCAAACATCGCAGCCGGGCGAGGGGCGTTTTCCGGCGCCGGCGGGTCCACCATTACCCAGCAGGTGGCCAAGCTTCTGTGCCTGGGCCGGCAGTTCGACCCCGCAGAATGGGCCAGCGAGGCCGAGTACGAGGCCGATTGCCGGCGCGGCACCGTCTGGCGCAAGCTGCAGGAACTGCCCTACGCCTTTGCGCTGGAACTGCGCTATTCGAAATCCGAAATCCTGACCGTCTATATGAACCGCGCCTTCCTGGGCGCCGGTGCGCGCGGGTTCGAGGCGGCGGCGCAGCGGTATTTCGGCCGTTCGGGGTCAGAGGTCGGCCCGGCGGAAGCGGCGATGCTGGCCGGGCTGCTGGTCGCGCCTTCGCTTTACGCGCCCACCCGCAACCTGCAGCGCGCGCAGGACCGGGCGAATGTGGTGATCGGCCTGATGGCGCGCGAGGGGTTCCTGGACGAGGCCGAGATTGCCGAGGCACGCGCCTTTCCCGCCACGCTGTCGCAGGCCGCGCAGGCCCGTTCCGGCGGCTTCTTCGCCGACTGGATCATGCAGAGCGGCCCGGCCTATCTCACGCGCGAGACCACCGAGGACGTGCTGATCCAGACCACGCTGGACCAGCGCTTGCAGACCGCCGCGGAAGAGGCGCTGAGCCATGTCTTCGGGACCCGCGTGCGCGCGGATTCCGAAGCCGAGGCGGCGATCGTGGTGATGGCAGCCGATGGCGCGGTGCGCGCCATGGTCGGCGGTCGGCGGCATGTGCCGGGCGGGTTCAACCGTGCCACCCAGGCACGGCGGCAGACCGGTTCGGCCTTCAAGCCCTTCGTCTATGCGCTGGCGATGGAACTGGGGTTCGAGCCCTATGACATGGTCGAGGATGCGCCGCTGACGATCAACATCCGCGGCTCTGGCCCCTGGAGCCCGCGCAACTATACCAATGAATTCCGCGGCATGATGACTATTACCGAGGCCTTCGCGCGCTCGCAGAACATCCCCGCCGTGCGGATATCCGAGGCGATGGGGCGCGCCGATGTGCGCCGCGCGGCCAATGCCTTCGGGCTGCAGGCCGAACTGGCCGAGGGGCCGGCGCTGGCGCTGGGCTCCAGCGAGTCGACGCTGCTGGACATGACCGCGGCCTATGCCGGCATCCTGAACGGAGGCTCGTCGGTGCGGCCCTACGGCTTCACGGCCTTGACGCTGGCGGGCGAGCGCGAGCCGCTGATGGGCATCGGCGGCGGTATCGCCGAGCGGGTGATATCGGAAGAAGCCGCGATGCGGCTGACCTGGATGATGACCCAGGTGCTGGAGGCGCCCTACGGCACCGGCCGGCGCGCGCGGCTGCCGGACGGGCGGCAGGCGGCGGGCAAGACCGGCACCACCCAGGCCGCGCGCGATGCCTGGTTCATCGGTTTCACCGCCGATTATGTGGTCGGCGTCTGGATGGGCAATGACGACAATACGCCGCTGGTGGGCGTCACCGGGGGCGGGCTGCCGGCCCAGATCTGGCGCGAGACGATGGAGCGCGTGCACGCCGGCACGCCGATCAGGCCGCTGCCGATGATCGTGCCGGAGCGCCCGGAACTGGAGCCGCCGAGCAGCAGCACGCCGGTGCCCGACGACCGGCCCCGCCAACAGTCTGGTGACAGCCTGGGCAACGCCATCCGCGACATCATCGGCGGCATTCTGGGGAACTGACCGTCAGGACTGCGCCGGAAACGGGCCTTCGAAGGCCCGTGACGCGCGTTCCAACGCGCGTTTTCCGCCAGATGCTACCCTTTGCCCTCACCGGCGCCCGGCACCCGGCTCAGCCGCGCCGCCCGCCCGCCGCGCCGCCGGTTCAGAAGCCCCTGGCGCCCGGGCAGTTCGGCCATCACCGCGCGGCGTGCCTCTGGCGTCATGCGGCTCCAGACGGTAATCTCGTCGATGCTGCGCAGACAGCCGGTGCACAGGCGCGATTCAGGGTGGATGACGCAGATCTGCACGCAGGGGCTTTCGATCTCCTGCCGCCGCCAGAGCGCGAACCGCGCGCCTTGCTGTCCCTGCCTGCTCATGCCACCGTCTCTACGCGTGCTGCCCTGCCCGTCCTGCGGATATAGACACGGGTTCCGGCCGGGCCAGCCCTCGCCTGCGACACCTTGCGGCCAATTCCGCCGCTTCAGCCCCGATGCGCCGCCGCCAGCCGGTCCAGAAACCCCTGCAGGATGTAACCCGCCGCCACATGGTCGATCACCTGCGCCCGGCGCCGGCGCGAGGTATCGGCTTCGAGGAGCGCGCGCTCGGCCGCGACGGTGGACAGCCGTTCGTCCCAGAAGCCGATGGGCAGATCGGTCAGCGCGGCCAGATTGCGGGCAAAGGCGCGGGTGGACTGGCAGCGCGGCCCCTCGGTGCCATCCATGTTCAGGGGCAGGCCCAGCACGATCCCCACCACCCCGCGCGCACCCGCCACCGCCAGCAGCGCCGCTGCATCCAGCCCGAACTTGCGCCGGCGCAGGGTTTCAACCGGGCTGGCCACGCTGCGGCGCGGGTCCGACACGGCGATGCCGATGGTCTTGTCGCCCAGATCCAGCCCCATCAGCGCGCCCGCCGGGGGCAGCGCGGCGGTGAAGCCCGCGAAATCGGCCGCCACCGGCATCAGTCCGGCTGGCCTTGCAGCCCGGCCTCGCGCGCGGCGCGGTCGATCAGCGCCATGTCCTGGGCCCGGTCGGCAAAGACCGTGCGCGCCTCGTCCCAGATGGCGCGGGCGCGCTCGGTCTGGCCCAGCACCGTCAGCGCGCCGATCAGCTGCGCCCATTCCTGCGCCGTGCCGCCCTGGCTGGCCAGCCGCGCCGACAGCCCCTCGACCATGCCGCCGATCATCGCCGCGCGCGACTCCGCGTCCAGTTCCATCGCCGCCGCCATGTCCTCGGCACTGGGGCCGCGCGCGCCCATCGCCTCGACCGGGGGCAGGCGGTAGCGATGCTCGCCGGCGATCTGGGCCAGCGTCTCCAGCGTCTCGCGCAGATGCGGCACCCAGGGCGCGCGCGGGTCGCTGTCGATCAGCAACTGGCGCCAGAGCCGGAAGGTCAGATCCGGCCGGCCGGTCTGGGTGAACATCAGCCCGGTGTAATACCGCGCGGGCTGGTTGTCGGGGTCGCGGCGCAGCACCGCGTCCAGCGCCTGCTCGGCCCCGGCCGAGACCTCGCCCCCGGCGGCAAAGATCAGCGCCTCGGCCAGCAGCAGGTAGTCGGTCGCGCTCGCCTGATCGCCCTTCAGCTCGATCACCCGCGCCTGCGCCCGCGCCGCGCCCGCGTGATTGCCGATCTGCGCCTCGTTGCGCGCCAGAAGCTGATGGCCCTGCAGATCCTGCGGGCGGGTCTCCATCGCTTCGCGCAGCCGCTCTATCAGCGCCATCAGTTCGGGGTCAGGGTCCGGCGGCGAGGGGCGGTTGGGGTTGCTGGCCCAGGCGTCCTCCATCTCGGCCTGGCTGGGCCGGTCGGCGCGCATCTGCGCTGCCTCGGCATGGCGCTGGGCAAGCGGCTGGTCCGGCAGATGCGGCGCGCCGGCCCAGAAATAGGTGGCCAGCGCCAACGCCACCGCCACTGGCAGCAGCGCCAGACCCGCCAACCGCATCGCGCGCGGGGTGTCCTGCGGGGCATTGCGCTCGGCCCGGTCGGCATCCAGCAGGCGACGCGCGATTTCGGTGCGCAGCCGTTCGGCCTCTTCGGCCGACACCAGCCCGCGCTTCAGGTCGTTCTCGATCTCGCGCAACTGGTCGGCATAGATGCGCAGCTCGCGCTTTTCGCCCGAATCCTGCGCCTGATTCTGCGCCGAACCCTGCGCCCCGGCCTCTGACCGCAGGCGCGCCCCGCGCAGGAAGCCCAGCGCAATCACGCCGGCGACCATCAGGGTGATCAATGTCGCCGGCACCCAGAAGGTCCAGAAACCCATGCCGTCTCTCCGCTTTCCGCGCCCTTGCCCTACCCGGTTTGGCAGGGCGATGAAAGCGCCCCCTGGCTCACTTGCGCGCCAGCACCGGGCCTTGGCTGCGACCCGGTGCCGCGCCGGCGCAGGCGTGCAGCGGGCAATGTCGGTTTTCGGCCCGCGCATGCCGCTTGCAGGCGCGGGCGGAATCGCGCGACATACCAAGACCGGACCAGCATCGCAGGGCTGACATCTTCAGACCGGCGCGAGCCTGCCGCCGGAAGGGACCAGACATGAAACGCTATTCGGTCTTCGCCATCGCGCGCGAGGCGCTGCGCCAGCATTCCGGCTGGCCGCGCGCCTGGGCCTCGCCCCCGCCGCGGGCGCGCTATGATGTGGTGATCGTGGGCGCCGGCGGGCACGGGCTGGCCACGGCCTATTACCTGGGCAAGAACCACGGCATCACCAATGTCGCCGTGCTGGACAAGGGCTGGCTGGGCGGCGGCAATACCGGCCGCAACACCACCATCATCCGCTCGAACTACCTGCAGGACCCCTCGGCCGCGATCTACGAGAAATCCCGCGCGCTTTACGAGACCCTAAGCCAGGAGTTGAACTACAACATCATGTTCAGCCCCCGCGGCGTGATGATGCTGGCCCAGACCGAACACGAGGTTCGCGGCTACCTGCGCACCGAACGCGCCAATGCGCTGCAGGGGGTGGACACGCGCTTCATCACCCAGCGTGAGGTCAAGCAACGGGTGCCGATTATCCGCCTTGATGGCCCCCGCTATCCGGTGCTGGGCGCGCTGTGGCAGGCGCGGGCGGGCACGGCGCGGCACGATGCCGTGGCCTGGGGCTATGCGCGGGCCTGTTCGGCGATGGGGATGGACATTATCCAGAACTGCGCGGTGACGGGCGTGGAAAGCGCGGGCGGGCAGGTGACGGCGGTGCATACCACGCAGGGCTCCATCGGTTGCGGCAGGCTCGGGATTGTCGTGGCGGGTCATTCCGGCGCGCTGGCCGATATGGCGGGCTTCCGGCTGCCGGTCGAATCGGTGGCGTTGCAGGCGCTGGTGTCGGAACCCATCAAGCCCTGCATGGATGTGGTGGTGATGGCCAACACGGTGCATGGCTATCTTTCGCAGTCCGACAAGGGCGAGATGGTCATCGGCGGCGGGGCGGATCATTTCAACAACTACACCCAGCGCGGCTCCTGGCAGCATGTCGAGGAAACGGTGCGCGCGCTGGTCGAAACCTTCCCGATGCTGTCACGTCTGAAGATGCTGCGGCAATGGGGGGGCATCGTCGACATGACCGGCGACCGCTCGCCGATCATCTCGAAAACCCCGCTGGGGGGATGTTTCATCAATTGCGGCTGGGGCACCGGCGGGTTCAAGGCGATCCCGGGCTCGGGCTGGGCGATGGCCGAACTGATGGCCAAGGGCGAAAGCCCGCTGGCCGAGGCATTCTCGCTGACCCGCTTCCGCGAGGGCCGTTTCATCGACGAGAGCGTGGCGGCGGGGGTAGCGCATTGACCCTGTCCTTATCCCCTCATTGCTCTTCAAGTATCCCGGAGGTCCCGAGCGCCCGGCAATCGGGCCAGTGGGGGCCGTTGAGCCGAAGCGCGAACCCGGTCAGCCAAGCACGAAGACGGGGAACTGTTCCTCACCGCAACGGTCAGAGGTCTGGCACGGGCGTCAGCCCGGGCCGCGCCCGACCCTCCCCCCGGGAGGGCGCTCTGGCGATGTCGCTCGCAGTGCTGACAAGATTGATGCTTTGCTGCAAGCCGCGCCGGTCAAGCGTTAAAATGCGCCCTCCCAGGCTCGGGCGCGCCCCTCTGAACCCAGGATGCGACCAAGGGAAGCGGAACAGTTTCCCTGCCTGCGGGGTTCGTGCCGGTTTTTTCAACGGTCGCCACCGGACCGATTTCAGCGACGGAACGGCCGGAGCCCAGCGCACAGCGGACGGGGCGCATCGCCCCCCTGCGCCCGTCCCGGCCACAAAGGCGCCGAGCCTGACCCGCCTGCCTGGCAAGTCTTTTCCTTCCACGCGCCTGCCGCTAGATGTTTCGCGCAGCCACGCCAAGGAAATGTCATGCCCACCCGACTCTCGCGCCTCATTGCCTGGCTTCACGCCCGCCGCACCCCCCTTGCCGGCTTCGCCGCCGGAGCATTCGGGGCAATCGCGCTCATGCTCTTTGCCTCGGCAATTGTCCAGGGCGGGTTGTCCGACAGCGCCCCACCCGCGCCGCAGGCCATCTTCATCGAGCTGGAGTGATCCTGCAGCGGCACGTGCAGGCCTTATCGGCAAGAATACGCGCAAAAAAGCCGGCATATTTCCGCCGGCCACCGGCGCGACCCGCCCGGGACAATGGAACCGCCGGCCCCTCCTTTTCGTGAGTCCACCAGACACACGAAAGGAGGCTTCTACATGTCATCGCGCAACCTTCTCATCATCGGTGCCGCTGTCCTCGTGCTGTTGCTGGTCGTGTTCCTGTTCACCGGCTCGCCCCCTGAACCGGGTATGGAGCCGGCCATGCAGGAGCCGGCACCCGGCGGCGAGGCACCCGCTATGGACGCCGATCCCATGCCGGGCGCAGACCCCGCGCCGGCACAATAACTCGCAGCGGGGTGCTGGCCCCGCCTATCCCCTCAGTCCGCAGGCCGGGCGCGGCAGCGCCCGGCCTTTGCCGTTTCAGCCCGCGTCATAGGGTCCCGCCGATGCTTCTTCTGACCTGCCCCTGCTGCGGCGTCAC
>SKNG01000077.1 GCA_007120685.1 Paracoccaceae bacterium
ATCAGGCACAGATACCCGCCGGGCTTCAGCCGCCGCAGCCCGGCATCGATCCAGGCATCAAGCGGGGTATCCTCGCGCCGCGCGCCGGCCCGGCCCGGATCTCGCGCGGCGGGTGCGCCGGCGGCGAAAAAGGGCGGGTTCATCAGCACATGGTCGAAGCGGCTGGCCCGCAGGCAGGGCGGCAACGCGGCCAGGTCGGCGGTGACGATCTGCGCCGCCAGCGCGTTCTGCGCCGCGTTGCGCCGGGCCAGATCGGCATAGGCCGGCTGTCGTTCCACCCCGGTCAGCGCCAGCCCCGGCACCCGCCAGCCCAGCGCCAGCAGTGCCGCCCCCGCGCCGCAGCCCAGTTCCAGCGCCGCCTGCCCGGCCCGCGCCGGCACCGCCGCCGCCAGGAGCAGCGGATCGGTTGCCGCGCGATAGCCGGTGACCGGCTGCCACAGCCGCAGCGCGCCGTTCAGGAATCGATCCTTGCGCAGGGCGCTGTCGGCAAAGCGTTCCTCGGCGTCGGTGTCTGGCGGGGGTGCCTGAGGCTGGATCATGGCGCCGCGCGGCCTAACTTTCAAAGGGCACGCCGTTGTCGCGCAGGATGGCCCGCGCCATGAAGTGATCCTTCTCGCGCACCATCAGCCGTTGCGGAACGATGCCCAGACCGCTCATATGGACGTCAAACGCAAAGGTCTCTATACCCTCGGCCTCGAGGAGCATGGTTGCAAAGGGAATGATCGTGGGGTCGTTCGTGCGCAGCAGTTCCTTCATGGCCACAGTTAACGGCAGGCGCGCGTGCTTGTCGAGCCGGAAGCAGACAGAATGCCACTGCAATCGCCCCTCCCCTCGCCGAGTGCCAATCCGATGGCCGAGCTGGCAGATCACCTGCGGGCCGACATGGCGCGGGTCAATGCGCTGATCCGCCAGCACATGCAGTCCCAGGCCGCGCCGCGCATCCCCGAGATCACCGCGCATCTGGTCGAGGGCGGGGGCAAGCGGATCCGGCCGCTGCTGAACCTCGCCGCGGCGCGGGTGCTGGGGTATCAGGGCGAGGCGCATCTGGGGCTGGCGGCGACGGTGGAGTTCATCCACACCGCCACGCTGCTGCATGACGATGTGGTGGACGAAAGCACCCATCGGCGCGGGCGGCCGACGGCGAATCTGTTGTGGGACAACAAGTCCAGCGTGCTGGTGGGGGATTTCCTGTTCGCGCGCTCGTTCCGGATGATGGTCGAGGCCGGATCGATGGAGGCGCTTCGCATCATGGCCGACAGCGCCACGGCGCTGGCCGAGGGCGAGATTCTGCAGATGGGCGCGGCGCAGAACCTGGCCACCGACGAGGCGACTTATCTGCGGATTATACGGGGCAAGACCGCGGCGCTGTTTTCCGGCGCCACCGAAAGCGGCGCGGTGATCGCCGGGGCGAGCGCGGCGCAGCGTGCAGCACTGCGCGACTTTGGCGATGCGCTGGGGATGAGCTTTCAGCTGGTGGACGATTATCTGGACTATGCCGGCGCCGATGCCGCAATGGGCAAGCAGGTCGGCGACGATTTCGCCGGTGGCAAGGTGACGCTGCCGGTGATCCGCGCCTATGCGCAGGCCGATGACGCCGAGCGCGGTTTCTGGCAGCGCACCATCGCCAAGGGCCGGCAGGAGCCGGGCGATCTGGCGCAGGCGCTGGCGATCCTGCGGCGGCACGGCGCGCTGGAGGGCACGCGGCAGGCGGCGATGGAATGGGCCGGGCGCGCACGCGATGCGCTGGACGTGCTGCCGGCGAACCGGTTGCGCAGGCTGCTCGCCGATCTGACCGACATGATGGTGTCGCGGGTCAGTTGACACGGTATCCGGCAGATCGCTTCGGCCGCTGACGGGTCAACGCGCCTTCGAAGGCGCGTGAAAAGGGCTTTCGAAAGCCCTTCTTTCTGCCCCTGAGCTAATCAGCCGGATACCTTGTGCGCTTTTTGTTGAATGTCGGGTCACAGGCCGGGACCCTTGTCCGCATGAATGGCCTGTCGGGTCAGGGTGCGGCGCTGGGGAAGGTCTGGCAGGCGGTGACGTAGCGGCCCGGGCTCGCCAGCGCCCGAGCGGCGTCGCGCAGGGTGGCGCGGTTGGCGAAGAGGCCGAAACAGGTAGCGCCTGAGCCGGTCATACGGGCCAGCAGACAGCCGGGGTGGGCGGCGATCTCGCCGAGCAGTGCCGGGATGGCCGGCATCAGCGCCGCAGCCGGGCCTTGCAGGTCGTTGCGGGTCTGCGCGGCCAGCCAGTCGGACAGCGCGCGCGCGTCGCACCAGCCCTGCGGCGGCAGGGGTGGCAGCGGCGGGTTGTCGCGTGCTGTCAGGGCGCGGAATACCGCGGGCGTGGCCAGGGGCGCGCCGGGGTTGGCGATCAGCATCCATAGCGCCGGCACGCCCGGCAGCGGCGTGACCGTCTCGCCCAGGCCCTGCATGCGGGCGGCGAAGGGCGCGGCCAGGCAGACCGGCAGATCCGCGCCCAGCCCCATCAGCGCCGCGGTGTCGGGCAGCGTCAGGCCCTGCGCCGCTGCCGCCAGACGCAGCGCGCTGGCGGCATCCGACGACCCGCCGCCCATGCCCGAGGCCGGGGGCAGGCGTTTGTCCAGCGTCACCCGCAGTTCGCGCGCGCCGATCAGATCGAGCGCCTGCAAAACCAGATTGTCGCCCCCCGCCGGCACCCCCGCCGCAAACGGCCCGCGCAGGTCCAGGGTGTTGGCTACGGCGCCGGCATCGGGCTGCAGGCGCAGCCGGTCGCCGGTATCGGCGAAGACCACCAGCGAATCCAGAAGATGATAGCCGTCGGCGCGCTGGCCGGTGACGTGCAGCGCCAGGTTGATCTTGGCAGGCGCCAGCCCGTCGGCCAGGGCCACGGGTCCGGCTGAGGGGTCACTCGGCGTCATGCAACGGCGGCGCGCCTTCCTCGGCGAGCACCTGATCCAGCCCGACCTCCAGCTTGCGGCGCACGCGGTCGCTGTCCATCTCGTCATGCGGCCCGAAGGACAGCGCCCGGCGCCACTGGAAACGCGCCTCGCGGTAGCGCCCGACGGCCCAGTAGACATCGCCGAGATGGTCGTTCAGGATCGCATCGGCAGGCATCAGCTCCACCGCGCGTTCCATATGCGGCAGCGCCTCGTCATAGCGGCCCAGGCGGAACTTGGCCCAGGCCAGACTGTCGACGAAATAGCCATTGTCCGGCTCGGCCTCGACAGCGCGGCGGATCATCTCCAGCGCCTCTTCCAGATCCTGGCGCCGCTCTACCAGCGTGTAGCCGAAGTTGTTCAGCACCGTCGGCTGATCCGGTTCATCGGCCAGCGCGGCACGGAAATCGGCCTCGGCCTGCTCCCAGCGATCAAGCCGCTGATTGAGCAGGGCGCGGTTGTGCAGCAAGACCCAGTCCGGGTCGCGGCCCTGTTCCTGCAGCATGGCCACCGCCCGATCGTAGGCTGCCACCGCCTCTTCGGCGCGGCCCGCGAAACGCAGGAAGTCGCCCAGCACATGCCATGTCGCAACCGAGCCGGGATAGGCGCGGGTCAGCCCCTCCAGCACCTCGATCGCCTCGTCCTCGCGCCCGATGCTGTAAAGCGTCTGTGCCTGGCCCATGGCGGCGGCCATGCCGAAGAAATCGCCCTCCGGCACCTCGGCATAGGTTTGCGCGGCCAGTTCCGGCTGACCCAGACCCTCGAACAACTGCCCCACCAGCACGCGGGTTTCCGACAGTTGCGGGTTCAGCCACAGCGCCAGCCGCGCGAACATCAGCCCGTCATGCGGGTTCTGCGCCGATTGCAGCACCGAACCCAGTGCCGCAAAGACCTCGGCCAGGCCCTCGGCAGGGGTGGCGATCACGTCGAAGGGCACCGCGCCACCATCGCGATAGGCCGCGATCATCGCCGCCAGCCTGGGGTCGCGCTCGGGTTCGGCGAAGACCTCGTCGATCAGCGCCAGCGCGTCCTGCGGCCGCTCGGCCAGCGCCAGAAGCTGGGCATGGGCAATGATCCCGCGTCGGTTCAGCACCCTGCCGATGCCGTGCTCGGGGTCTTCGATCACCGCCAGCGCGCCCTCGACATCGCCAACGATGGCCAGCGCCAGCGCCCGGCTGTAGAGCGCGAAGGCGGCCATGCCGTCGCGCTCGGTCAGCGCGTCCAGCGCGTCCAGCGCCTCGGTCATGCTGCCCTTGCCCAGATGCGCCCAGGCCGGTGCCAGCCCGTCTGCCAGATCGTTGCCGGTGGGGCTGTCGGCGGCCAGCGCCAGCACCTGCGCATGATCTGCCTGCGCGAAGGCATTGCTGATCAGCACCAGCCGCGCCGCATCATTGGCCGGGTCCAGCGCCGCCAGCCGCTCGGCCAGCTCGACCGCGCGCGCCTGCTGGCCCAGCACCACCTGGTTCACCAGGAAGGAATTCAGCAGCACCCGGTTTTCACCGTCGTGCTGCAGCAGCCGTTCCAGATATGGCGGGCTTGCCGCGTAGTCGCTGCGTGCATTGGCCTCGCGCGCGGCCAGATAGGCCCCGACGGTGCCCAGCGGCTCATGCCCGCCGCCCTGCCCCAGGGCAGGCATCACGCTCATCAGGCAAGCCGCCAGTGCAAGCGGGGCGAGGCGCAGGGGATATGGCAAGGCAGGCTCCAGATTGACCGGTCCGGGCAGGGTCGGAACGGGCGGGACACCCCTGCCATGCCCTTGTTCTAGAGCGCCGGACGCCCCGCCGCAACGTGCCAGTCCGGCAGCACCCTGCCGGCGCGAGTCACAATGGCGTTCGAACCGGCGCCCCGGGGCAGCGCGGGGTCGGCGCTACATGTTGGGATAGTTCGGCCCGTCGCCACCCTGCGGGGTCACCCAATGGATGTTCTGGCTTGGATCCTTGATGTCGCAGGTCTTGCAATGCACGCAGTTCTGGAAATTGATGACGAAACGTGGCTCCTTGCCCTCTTCCTCGACGACCTCGTAAACGCCGGCCGGGCAGTAGCGCTGGGCGGGTTCGGCATAGGTGGGCAGGTTCACCTTGATTGGCACCGAGGCGTCCTTCAGCGTCAGATGTGCCGGCTGTTGCTCTTCATGGTTGGTGAAGGAGAAGGCCACATTCGTCAGCCGGTCGAAGGACAGCACGCCATCGGGCTTCGGATAGTCGATCGGCTTGAACATCGACGCCTTGCCGGTGGCCGCCGCGTCGTTCTTGCCGTGACGCATGGTTCCGAAGACCGAAAAGCCCAGCGTGTTTGTCCACATGTCCAGACCGCCCAGCGTCAGCGACGGCACCAGCCCCCAGTTCGACCACATCGGCTTGACATTGCGCACCTTCTTCAGGTCACGGCCGATCACGCCTTCGCGCACGCTCTTTTCATACGCGGCCAGCTCGTCGCCCTGACGGTCGGCCTGCAGCGCGGCATGCGCGGCCTCGGCGGCCTCGATCCCCGAATGCATGGCGTTGTGATTGCCCTTGATGCGCGGCACGTTGACCAGCCCGGCCGAACAGCCCAGCAGCACGCCGCCGGGGAAGGTCAGTTTCGGGATCGATTGCCAGCCACCCTCGGAGATCGCGCGCGCCCCGTAGGCCACGCGCTTGCCGCCCTTCAGCAGGTCGGCGATCATCGGGTGATGCTTCAGCCGCTGGAATTCGGCATAGGGGTAGAGGTGCGGGTTCTCATAGTTCAGATGCACTACCAGACCGATCAGGATCTGGTTGTTCTCGAAGTGATAGATGAAGCTGCCGCCACCGGCATTCCTGCCAAGGGGCCAGCCCATCGTGTGGGTGACCGTGCCTTCGGCGTGCTTTTCGGGGTCGATCTCCCAGATCTCCTTCATCCCCAGGCCGAATTTCTGCGGGCATCTGCCCTTAGACAGGTCGTATTTCGCCATCACTTCCTTGGTCAGCGACCCGCGCACACCCTCGGCCAGGAACACATACTTGCCGTGCAGTTCCATCCCGGGCTCATAGGCATCGGAGGGCGAGCCATCGAGGTTCTTGCCAAACTCGCCGGCCACCACCCCCTTCACCCGGTCACCGTCATAGACCAGTTCGGACGCGGCCATGCCGGGGAAGATCTCTACCCCCAACGCCTCGGCCTGTTCGCCCAGCCAGCGGCAGACATTGGCCATGCTGACAATGTAGTTGCCATGGTTGTTCATCAGCGGCGGCATCGGCCAGTTGGGGATGCGTAACTGCCCGGCCTCGCCCAGAACGTAGAAATTGTCCCTGGTCACCGGCACCTTGATCGGCGCGCCGCGCTCTTCCCAGTCCGGCAGCAGCCGGTCCAGCCCGGACGGGTCCAGCACCGCGCCGGACAGGATATGCGCGCCCACTTCCGAGCCCTTTTCCAGCACCACCACAGAGCGCTCGGCATCGAGCTGCTTCAGCCGGATCGCCGCCGACAGGCCGGCCGGACCGGCACCGACGATGACGACATCGTATTCCATGGACTCGCGTTCGATATCGGGCATGCGCGCTCCTCGCTGGCTGGGGCCGGCCGCGGCGGGGGCGGGCCGGTTGTGTGCTTTACGCGATATATCAGCCGAGGCGAGGGGGTCAATTGCGACGACTTATCCCACGTGCGGCGGGTCAACCGTCGCCCTGCCCACGAAACGGCAAAGACCCCAACCGGCTTTGCACGGGTCGGGGTCCGTTGCATGCCTCGCTGTTACGTAATGTAAAGCGAGCTCTGTCTGAAGACGTGTGAAGCTGTCTCCAAGACTTCACAGCATCCACTAAGGGCCAATGACCCCGGGCGCGTCAGTTTGCCGGTTGGCAGCCCGTTGGCAGCACCGCTCTGCCGGTTCAGGCGGTTCGCCGCCTACGGCCGAGAATTCCCAATCCGGCCAGAGCCAGACCAAGCAGCCAGCCTGCGGCCGGCAGGGGGATCACGGCGGGACCGTCGCGCAGGGTCGCCGTCGGCAGTCCGTCCTGGATGGCCGAACCGATCGGGATACTACTCGCTTGAAGGAAGGAACCATTGAGGCACACCCCCTGGAAAGCGCTTCCGCTCGAGAACCCGATAGTGTCGCACGAGTTGCCACCGGCCAGCGTGAACCAGTTCTGACCGCTCGGGCCGGTCGACAAACCGCCGGTTATGAATGCACCGGCCGTGGTGTCGAAATTGAAGTTGAAGGCCGCCGCCGTTGTTCCGAGGCCATCGCCAAGCAATGAGCGCGAACCCTGCAGGGCATTGTTCAGGAAGACGCTGATCGCCAGGTCGTCGATCTGCGTTTCGGTGATCGTTCCGGTGTTCAGCAGCGCGTCGTCGTGGGTGAAGAAGCCGGTCATCGTCCAGCCCCCAGACCCGGTCCATTCGATGTCCCAGGTCGCGGCGCTGGCCCCGGCACCGAAGGTCAGCGAGGCAGTCAGCGCGATGGCAGCGCACGAGCGTTTGAAGCTATTCATGGTCACATACTCCCCGCAGGATTATCGATACTAAGTTAGAAGCAAAATACGATATCAGAGGCTTGCCGCAAGGTCAATCCGGTGTTTTCCTGCCTTGCCGGGCGACGCGCCGGGCTTGCATTTGACCGCGCCATACTGTCAACGTAAGGGGAGAT
>SKNG01000042.1 GCA_007120685.1 Paracoccaceae bacterium
CAGATCGCCGCCGTCAGGAAGGACCTTAACGCCGAATACACCGCCGCCGACACCACGCCGTCAGCCTCTCAGCAGGCTCGCCCCGCCAGCGAAATTTCCAGCAGTTTCCGGACTTGACCTCGGTGTGAACTTCCGCAGCGAAGTCTAGCAAACAAAGCCCCTCGCACAAAACCTTGATTCGCTCACTGGCGGGTGCCATTTCTTTCTAGACGAAGTGCAAGCAGGCGTGCTGGGGCTCGGTTGGCACCACTTGCAAGCACGAGATGCAGAGGCGTGGATGCATGGGCTCACCCGATCGCGGGTGACGCGGTATCACTATGCCGCAGAGCACTTGGTCGCCTGCGCTCGGCTCGCGCGGGACATCCCGGACTTCGGTGCGTTCGAGACGCACGATGCCTATGTCGCCCGGCTGAAGGAGGAGCACGGCAGGAAGTTCGGCTTCTGGTCGCTCGCAGCCGCCTGATGGTCGTGCTACCGCGACCATCAGCCAGCGTCCACATGGAAGCATTGTGGAAGCAAGAGGGTGCAAATTGCTGCCAGCTACTGCGCAATCGCGCGTATGGTCCGTGCGGGGCAGGGCTCTCCAACTGGCGGAAATGTCGAAGGAAAACGCAACATAGCGCATTTGTTCATGGTTCGTTCGAAACGACTCATAACCTGAAGGTCGTAGGTTCAAATCCTACCCCCGCAACCAAGATATTACGCGTTATCAAACGCTTGAACGCCGCCCTCCGGGGCGGCGTTTGCGTTTCCGCCGCCCGCGGAAGCACTGTGGAAGCAAGAGAGGCCGAAATCCTTCATATCGCTGCGTAGATCGCTGCCTGCGATGACCGCTGCTTCCAGTGCCGCTCCATCGGGATGATCTCATCGATGCCGGCTGGGATGTCGCTACCGGAGGCGAAGAGATGACCATATCGCAGCCCGCAGCGCCTCGCCATGGCCCCGCGAACCGCTTGGATACCGCGATGCCGAGTGCCACAGACCGCGGCGCCTGCTTAAAAGGGTCATCGCGGGAAGTCGCCTTGTGTCACCAGTCTTCCGTTCGGACGGCCCGGGTTTGCGGGACCCCTGGCAGGACGCAAAGTATCTCGTAGAGCAGGTTGGCACCGATCAGCGCCGTGTTGCCGGACGGATCATAGGGCGGAGAGACCTCGACCAGGTCGCCGCCCACCAGCCTGAGGCCCGCGCAGCCGCGCACGATCTCCAACGCCTGCCAGATTGTCAGGCCCCCAGGTTCCACCGTGCCTGTGCCGGGGGCGAAGGCGGGATCGAGGCTGTCGATGTCGAAGCTCAGATACACAGGCGCATCGCCGATGGCTGTCCGGATCTTCGCCATCAGCGGTGTCAGGCTGCGGTGCCAGCAGGCCTCGGCCTGGACCACGGTCCAGCCCTGCCGACGCCCCCAGCCGAAGTCCTCCGGTGCATAGCCCGTGCCGCGCAGGCCGATCTGGAACACCCGGTCATTCAGCAGGCAGCCGTCCTCCCAGGCGCGGCGGAAGGGGCAGCCATGGGCGACCTTTTCGCCGAACATCGCGTCGTTGATGTCGGCATGGGCATCGACATGGATCAGCGCGACGGGGCCGTGGCGGTCCCGCATTGCGCGCAGAATCGGCCAGGTGAGCGTGTGGTCGCCCCCCAGCGTCAGCGGGATCGCGCCGTGGGCAAGGATGCCGGCGTGAAATTCGGTGATGATGTCCACCGATTTCTTCAGGTCGAAGGTGTTGATGGGCACGTCGCCGATATCGGCCACCTGCAGATGCTCGAAGGGCGCGGCGCCGGTGGCCATGTTGTAGGGCCTCAGCATCCGGCTTTCGTCGCGGATCTGGCGCGGCCCGTGGCGGGTGCCGGCGCGGTTCGAGGTGCCGATGTCCATGGGGATGCCCACGAAGGCCACGTCAAGCCCCTCGGCCGTGGCCTGCGCGGGCAGGCGCATCATCGTGGCCGGCCCCCCGAAGCGGGGCATCTCGTTGCCACCGAGCGGCTGGTTGAAGCGGTGGGTCATGGCGGGCTCCGGGGTTGGCATCGGGATGGGACGGGGTTCTGCCCGGCGCAGGATCAAGGCCCTTCAGCCCCGCGCATCGCGGCCCCGCAACCAGGCCTCGATCAGCGCGCGGTGGCGGGCGCCGGAGTAGCTGGGAAAATGCCCGCCATGAACGATCCGCACGGGCAGGTGCAGCAGGCGTTCCATGCTGGCGGCGTAATCGGCCTGTTCCTGCGTGCTTTCGCCTTCGATCAGCGGGCCGTCATAGACGATGTCGCCCGAAAACAGGATGCCGCTCGCCGCCTCCCACAGCGCGATGCCGCCGGGGGAATGGCCGGGGGTATGGATCACCTCGAACGCCCGGTCGCCGAGGTCGATCACGTCGCCATCCTGCAGGATGCGCGTGGCCGGCGCGGCGCGGACCCCGTAGCGGGTCGAGGCATAGGGGGCGGGCGGCAGGGCGGTGAAGATCTCGTCGGTGACATAGTCCTCGGCCAGGGTGTTGGCGCGGGTGGGGTTGGCGAGGATCGCGGCCTCGGCGGCGTGGCACAGCCGGCAGTCGAACTCGTGATGCGCGCCGATGTGGTCGAAATGGGTGTGGCTGGCGACCGCATCGAGCGCCCGTTCTGTGACCAGCGGCACCCAGCGACGCAGCGGCACCACGCCCATGCCGCTGTCCACCAGCATGTCCCGGTCACGCCCGCGCACGTGCCACATGTTGCAGCGGTAGAATTCGCGGATGTGGGGCTCGTCGATCCAGGTCACCCCGTCGGACAGCGGGCGGACGCGGTACCAGTCGGCGGGGGCGGCACGGGGCAAGGCGCTCATCGGGTGGGCTCCGGTGCAGGGTGGGGCAGCAGGACGGCGGCACGCGCCCACAGCCGCGCGGTGGCCCCGGGCTCGGGCGCGGCACCCTGCGGCAGATGTGCCACGAGGCGCAGGTCAGGGGCGGCGAGGGGGGCGAAATGCGCGCGGTGGTGGGTTCCGAAGAACGTGGCCTCGACCAGACGGGCCGGCCCGAGGTCGATGGCCGGGGGCGCCTCGGGCGCGCCGTGCACGGGGCCGGCAGCGATTGCCTCGGGACGCAGGCACAGCATCATCGGCCCCGAGGCCGCCAGCGGCAGCCGGCCCAGCTGGGTGTCCAGCGCCGCCCCGGTGCCCTGGCCGGGGATCTGGTTCACCTCGCCCATGAAGGCCGCCGAGAACAGGCTGCGCGGGCGCAGATAGACCTCGCGCGCCGGGCCCTCGTCCTCGATCCGGCCTGCGTTCATCAGCACGATGCGGTCGGCGATGGCCATCGCCTCTTCCTGGTCGTGGGTAACATGGACGAAGGTGGTGCCGACGCGGCGCTGGATCGCCTTCAGTTCGTCCTGCATCTGTCGGCGCAGCTTCAGGTCGAGCGCGCCGAGGGGTTCGTCCAGCAGCAGCACCTGCGGCTCCACCGCCAGCGCGCGCGCCAGCGCCACGCGCTGGCGCTGCCCGCCCGACAGCGCGTCGGGATGGCGCCTGCCTGCGCCCTCCAGCCCCACCAGCGCCAGCAGTTCTTCGGCGCGGGCGCGGCGCGCACGCCGGCCCATCCCGCGCATCCGCAGCCCGAAGGCCACGTTGTCGACCAGCGTCATGTGGGGAAACAGCGCGTAATCCTGAAACATCGTCGTGGTGGGGCGGTCCTTCGGCGCAACCCCGGCCATGTCGCGCCCACCGATGTGGACCCTGCCGGAGGTGGGGGTGACAAACCCGCCGAGGATCGCGAGAAGCGTGCTTTTCCCGCAACCCGAGGGGCCCAGAAGGACCACGAATTCGCCCGCCTCCAGCGCCAGCGAAACACCGTCCAGCGCGGTGAAATCGCCATACCGCATGGTGAGGTCCTTAAGGGTGACGGCGGCGGTCATCGGCGCGTCCGGCGCAGGGCCACAAGCTGCACCACCATCACCACCACCACCGAGACGAGGAACACGAGGCTACCGATGGCATTGGCGCGGGGCGAGATTCCGGATCGCAGCAGCGACCAGATCTCGACCGGCAGGGTAACGTCGAAGCGGGTCAGCAGAAAGGCGATGATGAACTCGTCCCAGCTGAAGGTGAAGGCGAGGAACCACGCCGCCAGCAGCGCCGGCGCCAGCATCGGCGCGGTGACATGCCACAGCACGGCCGCCTCTCCCGCACCCAGATCGCGCGCCGCCCGTTCGGCCGCGCGCAGATGCGGGCCCATGGCGGCATAGAGGATGGCAAAGCACAAGGGCAGGTTGATCACCACATGCCCAACGCCGGCGGTCCACAGCGACAACCCCACGCCCGCGCGGTTGTAGAGCGACAGAAGCCCCAGCGCGATGATCAGATAGCTGACCGTCATCGGCGCGATCAGCACCAGCCGCAGCAGCGCCGCCCCCGGCAGCCGGTGCCGCGCCAGCCCCACCGCCGCCAGGAACCCGAGCCCCAGCGCCACCGTGGCCGACACCGACGCGACCAGAAGCGAATTGCCCAGCCCCGCCATGAGCCGCCGGTCGGCCAGAACATCAGCATACCAGCGCAGGCTCGGGCCGCGGAAGGGCGGCACCGGCAACCGCCCGTCCTGAAACGAGAACAGCACCAGCACCCCAACCGGCAGCAGGATGAAGCCGAAGGCCAGCGCCAGATAGACCCAGCCCAGCAGATGCCACGCGCGCGTCATATCCGTTCCACCCGCAGCCAGCGCGCACAGGCCAGATAGGCCAGCGACACCACCGCCATCAGGATCACCGCCATGGCCGAGGCCATCGGGAAATCCCCCCGCCGCCCCAGCTGCATCATGATCAGCTGAGGCAAGGTCAGCTCGCGGTTGCCGCCGAGGATCTGTGGCGTGATGTAGTCACCCATGCACAGGACGAAGGTCAGGAACGCGCCCGTCACCACCCCCGGCAGGGTCAGCGGCAGGATCACATGCACGAAGGTTGCCACCCGTCCCGCCCCCAGATCCGCCGCCGCCCGGGCATAGTTGGGCGAGAGCTGCACGAGGTTCGCGTAGATCGTCAGCGTCAGCAGCATGACGAAGAAATGCACGAAGCCCGTGACCGTGGCAAACCGCGTGGCTGAAAGCTGCAACGGCGCCTCGGTGATCCCCAGGCCCATGAGGGCCGCGTTCACCGCGCCCCCCTGTCCCAGCACCAGCAGCCACGCATAGGACCGCACCACGTAGGAGGTCCAGAAGGGCAGGATTGCCAGCACCAGAACCACGCGCTGCCAGCGCCTGGGCACCCGGAAGGCGATGATCGCCGCCAGCGGATAGGCCAGCGCCACCGAGACAACTGTCACCACCGCCGTGATCTCCAGCGACACCACCAGGCCGCGCAGCAGCGACGGCTCGGTGAAGAAGCGGATGTAGTTGTCCAGACCCGGCCCCGGCACCACGGTCCGGCCTTCCAGCCGCGACAGGCTCAGCCAGACCATCAGCGCGAAGGGGGCCACAAAGAACGCGGCCGTCCAGAGGAGGGCCGGCGCCACGAAGCCCCAGCCCTGACGGGTGCCAGCCTTCGGGCTCACTGCTGCAGCATGTCGATCCAGAGATCCTGCATCGCCGCGTCCAGATCCGCGTCAGGGACCGGATAGCGCTGGGCGCGGGCAAGGAACTCGGGCTGCTGGTCCCAGCGCAGGATCGCACGCTCCTCGTCGCTCAGATGCGCAGCCGCGGCCGCGTTGGCCGGCATCCCCCAATAGCAGGACGATGTCGCCAGCCGCGCCTGCCCTTCGGGCGAGACGATGTATCTTACGAATTCCAGCGCCAGATCGGGGTTGGCGCTGTCGGCCAGCACCGCGATGGACTGCGCCCATAGCAGCGCGCCCTGCTCGGGGATGGTCCAGTCGAGATCGGGGTTTTCCTCGGCCAGCACCGCGGTCAGCCACTCGCCGCCGCCCACCACGATGTCCACCTCGCCGGTGGCGAGCGCGGTCTGGCTTGCCACGACCTCGCCCACCAGCCGGGACTCGGCGCGCAGCGCCATCAGCGGCGCGCGCAGCCGTTCCAGTGCCGCGGCATCCAGATCGGCCGTGGCGATCCCCTCGTTCAGCGCCAGCATCCCCAGCACCGGCAGGTAATAGTCATAGATCGCGATACGGCCCGTGAAATCGCCCGAGAACAGGCTGTTCATGTCGCCCATGGCGTCTGCGTCCACAGCCGCGCGGTTGAACGACAGCGTGTTGTAGCCGAACTTCTCGGTCACCGCGAAGACCTGCCCGTCGCGGGTGTTGAGGTCCTCCATCACCAGCTCGGGAAAGAAATCACCCGTCGGCAGCGCGTCCGCAGGCAGTGGCGCAAGCAGGCCCAGATCCACCGCCCGGCCCACATCCACCGCGTCGATCACCAGCACGTCCCAATCCCCGGGGCGAGACTGGTCCAGGATCGCAAGCCCCGCCGCCGTGCCCTCATACTCGCGCAGGTTCACGCGCACGCCATGGGCCTCCTCGAAGGGGCGGACAAGTTCGGGGTCGGCGTGGTCGCACCACACCAATGCGTTGAGTGACTGCGCCCAGGCCGGCGCGGCCAGCGCCAGGGTTGCCAGCGCGGTGGAGGCCATCAGGGCCCGGCTGAAAGGGGTCATGCGGTGTCTCCTCTGTCGGGTGTCCCCTCTTGCGGGGCTGAGAAAAAAGTTGAGGTGGTTCAAGTTTGGAGTCAACATCAAACTGCAACAAGACGAGGATCAATCGATGACGGGCCTGCGCGAAAGGCAAAAGGCAGAACGCGAGCGCCGTATCCTGCGCGCGGCCAGCGACCGGTTCCGCGCTGCGGGCTATGACGCAACGCGGATGGAGGAGATCGCCGAGCAGGCCGGCGTTTCGGTGGGCACGCTCTACAATTACTTCGGGACCAAGGGTGACGTGCTGGTGGCCATCGTCAGCCTCGAGGTCGAGGAGATCCTGGCCGAGGGTGCGGCCTTGGTGGCCGCGCCCTGCGCCGAGGCCGAGGAGGCCGTGGCGGCCCTGATCGGGCTCTACTACGATCATTCGCTGGTCTATCTGAGCAAGGCGATGTGGCGCACGGCGATGGCCATGGCGATCCTGACCCCGGACAGCCCCGCGAGCCGCCGCTACGCCGCGCTCGATGCCCGCCTTTCGGCGCAGGTCTGCGACCTGGTCGCCAGCCTGAAGGCGGTGGGCACGCTGCGCGAGGATGTGGACGCCGAGGCAGTGGGGCAGATGCTGTTCAACAACCTCAACCAGATGTTCCTGGAATTCACCCGCGACGAGGCTCAGACGCTGCAGACCCTCAAGGCCCGGGTCGCCCGCCAAAACCATCCGCTGCTGAGCCTCGCGGCCCCTGGCCGTGTTGGGTCACGGCCGGCGTCGAGGACCACATCCGCCGTCTGGTAGCCTGCGCGGAGCGAACCTGTCGGGGCGAGCCACCAAAACCTGGGTCGTGACGGGGGGCCACTTGTCGCGGATGATGACGTGGCTCACGGCTACATCTCCCGCCCATACCAGCGCACGCGCCCGACGATATTGACCTCCTCGGCGGTGCATTCATAGGGGGAATACTGCCGGTTGTCGGAGATGATGCGCACCCG
>SKNG01000087.1 GCA_007120685.1 Paracoccaceae bacterium
ACCGCCGTGAATGTCTCGGGCAAGAACCCGGTGCTGCTGGACGGCTATCTGTCCGGCGCCATCGAGGTCGATGTCGATGCGCTTTGCGATGGCGAGGCGGTGCATGTCGCCGGGATCATGGAGCATATCGAGGAAGCGGGCGTGCATTCCGGCGACAGCGCCTGCTGCCTGCCGCCGCATTCGCTGGGCGAGGCGACGGTGGACGACTTGGTGCGCCAGACCGAAGCGATGGCGCGCGCGCTCAATGTGGTGGGGCTGATGAACGTGCAATTCGCCGTCAAGAATGGCGATATCTACGTGCTGGAGGTCAACCCGCGCGCCAGCCGCACCGTGCCCTTCGTGGCCAAGGCAACCGACAGCGCGATCGCCTCGATCGCCGCGCGGCTGATGGCGGGCGAGAAGCTGGCTGATTTCCCCCGGCGTGACCCCTATCCGCAGGGGGTGGGGCCGGATACCGACCTGCCGCTGGCCGACCCGCTGACGCTGACCGATCCCATCACGCCCTGGTTCTCGGTCAAGGAGGCGGTGCTGCCCTTTGCCCGCTTCCCGGGCGTCGATACGTTGCTGGGGCCGGAAATGCGTTCGACCGGCGAGGTGATGGGCTGGGACCGCACCTTCCCGCTGGCCTTCCTGAAGGCGCAGATTGGCGCCGGCACCATGCTGCCGGAGGCGGGCTGCGTGTTCCTGTCGATCCGCGATGCCGACAAGACCGAAGCAATGGTGCAGGCGGCCCGCGATCTGGTCGCCATGGGGTTCGAAATCGTGGCCACACGCGGCACGGCGGCCTGGCTGGGCGCCCGGGACGTGCCGGCGACACTGGTGGCGAAGGTCTACGAGGGGCGGCCGAATATCGTGGACCGGCTGAAGAACGCCGAGATCGCGCTTGTCTTCAACACCACCGAGGGGGCGCAGGCCATCGCCGACAGCCGGGAGATCAGGACCAACGCGCTGATCGACCGCATCCCCTATTTCACCACCGCCGCCGGGGCCATCGCCGCCGTGGCCGCGATGCGGGCGCGCAACGAAGGCTTTGGCGTGCGGACATTGCAGGGCTGACCCCCTTTCCGCCAGAAGACATCGGGAAACGCCGGAAAACGGGCTTTTGAAAGCCCGTTCAACGCGCCTTCGAAGGCGCGTTCCCCGGTTGCTGCCCTGGCAATAACCGCAAACGGCATCGCATGTCTTCGGCGGTCTGTCCTACCACTCACCTATAGGTCAAGCGCTTACCTGGCACCTGCAGCACGCAGGCACAAAGCAGCTTGATCCGAGGCGACATCGGTTCAGCTTTCCTGCCGCACCAGATCGGTGATCAACACATCGAGCACCTGCTCGCCCAGTTCGGCCCGGGCGATGTCGCGCAGGGTCCGCTGAAGGGCCTGAAGCACCTCGCCGCGGGTGAACATGCCATCGAACCCGCCCAGATTGGCATGGTCGAACATCGCCTGAAGGAAGGCCGCGCGCAGCCTGGCCTCGTGCCGGTCCATGCTGACGTCGTGATCTTCGCGCAGTTCCAGCGCCAGACCGATCACCACCAGCGCGCGCATGCGACCGTCGGCGATGACCGGCACCAGAAACTGGTTTGGCAGGCGCAGGGTATCCCTCGCCCCGGCCTCGGCCGGGGCCGGCGTGGCACGCATCTCGGGCGCGTCTTGCGCGACGCCGTTTTCCGGCACGGGAGCGGGGCGCAGGAACCAGCCCGCCCCTGCCCCGATCAGCAGACCGGCGAGCGCGAGAACCAGGGGCAGGACGAGTTTCATGGCATTCCCTCAGAACGGCAGGACGATATCGGCGATCTGCTGGCCGTAGCGCGGCTGCTGTGCCCCGCTCAGCGTGCCGCGCCCGCCGTAGGAAATCCGCGCCCCGGCGATGCGATCATAGGCGATCTCGTTGCGGCGCGAGATGTCCTCGGGCCGGATGTAGCCGCTGACCAGCAGTTCGCGCAGCTCGTTGTTGACCCGCACTTCCTGGCTGCCTTCGATCCGCAGGACCCCGTTGGGCAGCCGCTCCACCACTGTCGTTGCAACCCGCAGCGTCATCTGCTCGTTCCGGGCGATCTGCCCGGAGCCCTGGAACCCCGACCCGCCGCGCAGCGCCACGGCCTCCTCCATGCTGGCACCGGCGGGCAGACGCTCATTCAACCGCTGCGGGATGCCCAGCAGTTGCGGGATGCCCATGCTCTGCTCGCCGCTGCGGGTACGGCCGGTGGTGTTGTTCATCACCGCGCGGTCGTCGATTTCGATGACCACTGTCAGGATATCACCGGCCCGGCTGGCGCGACGGTCGCCAAGCAACGAACGCTGGCCCGATTCCCACAGCGAGGCCCCGCCAGCCGGGCGCAGGGGTTCGGTCCGCTCGGGCAGCGGCACGGTATAGAGCGCGCGGTGCTCGAAGCGCGGCTCCAGCGGGGTGAAATCCGGGGCGCGGCCCACTGTGGCCAAGGGCTCGCAGGCCGCAAGCAGCAGTGGAAGAGCGAGCAGAGCGAGGCGGCGCAGCCGGCAAGGGTGCCGCGGCTCACGCCTGCCGGAAACCTCGGGACAGGGAAACGTCATGGCAAGACCTCCACGATGCCGGGGGCGGCGACCCGGCCGCTGACGGTGCTGCGCGAGGCCAGGTTCATCACCCGGACCGTTTCGCCCTCGCCGGCGCGGCCCAGCGCGCGGCCCTCGGCGCGGATCTCCAGCCCGCCCTGCAGGAAGAACAGCTGCACGGTCTGGTTGCGCTCCACCATCGCCGGCGGCGCGAGGCTGGCCAGCGGGATCGGCCGGCCCGCGTAAAGCGTGACCCGCGCCTCCATGCCGATCGCCTGCTCGGGCCGGGTGGCGCTGCCGGGCGAGGGGCTCCCGGCGACCAGCGCCACATCGGCCGGGGCGATGGTGACCGAAGCGCGCAGGGTGCGCGTGGCCACCAGCACATCGTCTGCCAGGGCGGGCGCGCCGGGGCAGGCGGCCAGGATCGCCACCGCCAGGATCCGGGCGGCGACAGACGCCGGTCGCCCCACGGCCGCAGGCATCGGCGTGATGGGCGACAGGGCCGTGTTGCCCGATCCTGTCGCACAAGGGCTTGCTTCAATCGGCTGTGGCTGGAGAGGGCGGGCTGGCCTATCCGGAAACGGTTTCATCAGCGCACCTGCGTGGTGGCGGCGAGCATCTGGTCGGCGGCGGTGATGACCTTCGCATTCATCTCATAGCCGCGCTGGGCCTTGATCATCTCGGTCAGTTCGCGCACCGGATCGACGGCGCTTTCTTCCAGATAGCCCTGCCGCAGCGTGCCCAGCCCGTCGGTGCCGGGGTCGCCCAGCACCGGCGGCCCGGAGGCCTCGGTCTCGACAAAGAGGTTCGAGCCCAGCGCCTCCAGCCCGCGTTCATTAGTGAAACCGGCGAGCGTCAACTGGCCGATGCGCTCGGGCTGCACCCGGTCGTTGAAATAGGCCCACAACTCGCCCTGCGCGTTGATCGAGACCGCGCGGGCATCGGCGGGGATGGTCAGGCCCGGCGCGACCTCGTAGCCCTCGGCGGTGACGATCAGCCCCTCGCCGGTGCGCTGCAGCGCGCCGTCCCGCGTGTAGCCTGCACGCCCGTCCGGCAGCGTCACTTCCAGCCAGCCGCGCCCGTCGATGGCGATATCCAGATCGCCCCCGGTCTGCACCAGCCCGCCCTGGGCGACCTGCATCGACACCGCCGAGGGCCGGGCACCCAGACCCAGCTGGATGCCGGTGGGAACCACCGTGCCGTCGGCGGCCGAGATGGTGCCGGCGCGGGTGTGCTGCTGGTAGTGCAGATCGGCGAATTCCGCACGGCGGGCGTTGTAGCCGGTGGTCGACATGTTGGCGAGGTTGTTGGCCACGGTGTCGACCCGCATCTGCTGGGCGGACATGCCGGTTGCCGCTATCTGAAGGGCGCGCATGGGGCTCTCCTATGCCGGATCAGTTGCCAAGGGTGCGGACGACCGTGCGGATACGCTCGTCCTCGCGTTCAAGAAAGTTCTGCCCGGCCTCGTAGGCACGGTGCACGGCGATCAGGCGTGCCATCTCGTTGATCGGGTTGACATTGCTGTCTTCCAGAAAGCCCTGGTGCAGCACCGCCGCCTCGGCCGGCAGCAGATCCTCGGTAGCCTGCAAAAGCGTGCCGCCGTCCCGGCGCAGCTGCCAGTCCGCGCCCGGCACCACGAGGCCGATCTGGGCAAGCGGTTCGCCCGCGACCGAGATCGTGCCGTCGCGGGCGATGCCGATGGGGCCGGCATCGGCGGGCAGGAAGATCGGCGCGCCACCGGCATCGAGCAGCCGGTGACCATCGGCATTGACCATCTCGCCCTCGGCGTTGCGCATGAAATGGCCCGCGCGCGTCAGCCGCTCGCCGTTCGGCGTCTCCAGCAGGAAGAAGCCATCGCCCTCGATCGCCAGATCCAGCGCGCCGCCGGTTTGCGCCAGCGTGCCCTGGTCCAGAAAGGTCTGCCGGGCGTTCGCCGCCGCCATTGACAGCGTTGCCTCGTCGCCATCCAGCCGGCGCACATATTCGGAAAACAGCACGCCCTCGCGGCGGAAGCCCGTGGTCGACAGGTTGGCCACGTTATG
Organism: Paracoccaceae bacterium; assembly: GCA_007120685.1. Classification (GTDB taxonomy): domain Bacteria; phylum Pseudomonadota; class Alphaproteobacteria; order Rhodobacterales; family Rhodobacteraceae; genus Pararhodobacter. The sequence continues at coordinate 4,571 of SKNG01000087.1, forward strand.
CGCCAGCACCTGCATTTCACGCAGCAGGCCGGACTGGCGGGTCAGCGTGACATAGCCGGGATTGTCCATCGTTCAGTTCCCTATGACGAGCGGCAGGACCTGGCCGCGGAAAAAGGCGACCAGAAGCCCGGTCATGAAGCTCATCGAGACCCAGAAGACGATCAGCATGGCGATCACCTTGGGCACGAAGGTCAGGGTCATTTCCTGCACCGAGGTCAGCGCCTGAAACAGGCCGACGGTCAGCCCGGTGATCAGCGCCACCGCCAGGATCGGTGCCGACATGGCAACAGCGACCCATAGTCCCTGGCGCAGGATGTCGAAGAAGGCGACGTCGCTCATGGTCTGACCTTTCCGGTAGCGGGCTGTCGGTTTGGTGGCATCCCCCGGCCGGATCAGGCCGGAAAGACAGGCGCCGGCCGGATCAGACCGGCATGCGCAGGATTTCCAGATACGCCTCGACCACCCGGTCGCGCACCGCCACCGTGGTTTCCACGGCCAGCTGCGCCTCGGACAGCGCCGCGACCAGCGCGTGCGGATCGCCGCCACCGATCATCGCCTCGCGGGCTGTCGCCTCGGCCTGGCCGAGCGTCTGCGCAAAGGTTTCGGCGAAGCGCCCGGGGGCTGTCTGCGCGCCTTCCCTGGCGCCGCCAAGCGGATCCGGGGCCGTGATCGGCCGGGCCGCACCGTAGGACCGGGCGGCGAAAGCTGCATTTAGTTCCATGACGTGTCCTTGCTCCTTGGTCAGGCGCCGGGGATGCCGGCGTCCGTTCGGGGTTCAGAGGGCCCGGCGTCTAGCGCCGCAACAGGCCGACCAGGCTTTGCGCCATCTGCCGCGCCTGGTCGAACACGCGCAGATTGGCCTCGTAACTGCGCTGGGCCTCACGCGCGTCGGCGATTTCGATCATCAGATCGACGTTCGAGCCCTCGTAATGCCCGGTGTCGTCGGCCAGGATGTGGCCCGGCTCGTAGATCCGGGGCAGCGGCCGGGGGTCCAGAAGCACCTGGCCGCTGCGCACCCCGGACCGTTCGCCCGGCCCATCGCCGGCGATGCGCGCCGGATCGAAGGGCACGGTCTTGCGCCGGTATCCGGGGGTGTCGGCGTTGGCGATATTCTCCGACACATGGCGCAGCCGGGTGGCCTGTGCCTGCATGCCGGACGCCGACAGCGCGAAGGTTCTGTCCAGACCGTTCATCGCGCGCCCCTCACCGTCCTGCCGAGGCGCGCAGCAGATCGCGCGCCATGGAATAGACGCCCAGCGCCAGGTCATGCTGCTGCCGAGCCGCGGCGGCGCGCATCATCTCATGCTCCAGCGAGACGGTGTTGCCGTCAGGCGAACGGGTGGCCGGATCGGCGTCGGGCCGGATATCGGGCCGTGGCATGGGCCGGGTGCCGGGTGGCGCGTCGGCACGCAGGCTGCGGTAGAAGGTGTTGAAGGGCGCCACGTCACGGGCGCGATAGCCCGGCGTGTCGGCATTGGCCACATTCTGCGCGATCGCGCCCTGACGGGCACCGGCATGGGTGGCAAGGGCCTGCGCCATGCGCAGGGTTTCCAGGCTGTGGAACATGGGGGTTCTCCCTCGGCTGGCCTACACGAAGCCTTAAGCCTGATTCGTTTAGAAACCGTAATTGCCGGCAGGGAGCCGGTTTTACGCAAACGGGGCATTTCGATGGGTGTTTTCGATCCGCTGATGGCCGAGGTTGCCGACCTGCGGCCGGTGCGCCGCTTCGGGCGGCTGACGGATATCAGGGGCGGCGTGGCGGTGGCCGAGGGGCTGGCGCATTGGGCGCGGCTGGGCGACCGGGTGGTGATGACCATGCGCAGCGGCCGCACCCTGGCGGGCGAGATCGTGGCGCTGGGCCGCAAGGGGGTTGAGATTCTGCCCGACGGGGCGGTGGAAGGCGTCGCCGTGGGCGACAGGGTGGAGCATCTGGGGATGAACGCCATCGCCCCCTGTGATGCCTGGATCGGCCGGGTGATCGACCCATACGGCCAGCCGCTGGACGGCCGCCCGGTGCCGCGCGGGCTGGTTCCGCGGCCGGTTGGCAACGCGCCCCCCTCGGCCGCGCGGCGGCGGCGCCTTGGCGCGCGGCTGGCCACGGGGCTGGATGCGTTCAACGCGCTGCTGCCTCTGGTGCAGGGCCAGCGCATGGGCCTGTTCGCCGGCTCCGGCGTCGGCAAGACCATGCTGCTGGGCCAACTGGCCCGGACGGTGGAGGCCGATCTGGTGGTGCTGGCGCTGGTCGGTGAACGCGGGCGCGAATTGCGCGATTTCGTCGAGGATGTGCTGGGCAGCGAGGGGTTGAAGCGCGCGGTGGTGGTCACGGCGACCTCGGACCGTTCGGCGCTGGCCCGGCGCCGCGCGGCGCTGTCGGCGATGGCGGTGGCCGAGCATTTTCGCGATCAGGGCCGCCATGTTCTGCTGCTCTGCGATTCGATCACCCGCTTCGCCGAGGCGCATCGCGAAATCGCGCTTTCCGCCGGCGAGGCGCCCAGCCTGCGCGGCTTTCCGCCATCGGTGGCGCATCAGATCATGGCCCTGGCCGAGCGTGCCGGGCCGGGGGAAGAGGCCGAGGGGCAGGGCGACATCACCGCGCTCTTTACCGTGCTGGTGGCCGGGTCGGACATGGAGGAACCGGTGGCCGATATCCTGCGCGGGGTGCTGGACGGGCATGTGGTGCTGGAGCGCAGCATCGCCGAACGTGGGCGCTTCCCGGCGGTGGATCTGCTGCGCTCGGTCTCGCGCAGCCTGCCGGGCGCAGCCAGCCCGGGCGAGAACGCGCTGATCGCCGAGGCGCGGCGGCTGCTGGGCGCCTGGGAGCGGGCCGAGATGATGGTGCAGGCAGGGCTTTACGCGGCCGGCAGCGACCCGCTGACCGACCGGGCGATCAAGCTGTGGCCGAAGCTGGATGC
>SKNG01000490.1 GCA_007120685.1 Paracoccaceae bacterium
CGATCCGCCGGATTGCCGGATGGCCACCCAGTCCGGCCCGATGCTGGTGATCGACGGCGCGCTGCACCCGAGATTCCTGGAAGACTCCACCTCGGCGCTGATTCGCAATGGTGTGGGCGCGTCAGATGACGGGCAGCGCGCGGTTTTCGTCATTGCCGATCAGCCGGTGACCTTTCATCAGTTCGGGCGGCTGTTCCGGGATCATCTGGGGCTGCGCCAGGCGCTCTATTTCGACGGCAATGTCTCGCGCCTGCATGCGCCGGGGATCGGCCGGTCGGACTGGGGCCGCCCGATGGGCCCGGTGGTGGGGCTGGTCGGCCCGGCGGGCGCGGCAGAGGGGTCCTGACCGGCAGGCACTGGCGGGCGGGGGTTGGCGCCGGCCACCGCGCGATTATGTTTCGCGCAAGAGGGGATCCGATGCTGCAAATCCGTTTCGACAACACCTATGCGCGCGATATGGAAGGGCTTTACGTGCCCTGGCAGGGCATCAAGGCCCCGGCGCCAGAGATGATCCTGCTCAACCGTGCGCTGGCCGAGGAACTAGGGCTGGACCCGGACGCCCTGCAATCGCCGCAGGGGCTGGCGATGCTGACCGGCTCGGACATGCCCGAAGGCGCACACCCGCTGGCCATGGCCTATGCCGGGCACCAGTTCGGCGGCTTCTCGCCGCAACTGGGCGACGGCCGCGCGCTGCTGGTGGGCGAGGTCATCGACCGCCACGGCACCCGGCGCGACATTCATCTGAAAGGCTCTGGCCGCACGCCGTTTTCGCGCGGCGGCGACGGCAAGGCGGCGCTGGGGCCTGTTTTGCGCGAGTATATCGTGGGCGAGGCGATGCATGCGCTGGGCGTGCCCACCACCCGCGCGCTGGCTGCCGTGGCGACGGGCGACACCGTCTACCGCGAAACGCCCTTGCCCGGTGCGGTGCTGGCGCGGGTGGCCGCCAGCCATCTGCGCGTGGGCAGTTTCCAGTTCCTGCTGGCGCGGGGCGACCACGCACGGCTGCGGCGGCTGGCGGATTATGCCATCGACCGGCATTACCCCGATCTGGCCGGGCGCGACGGGCGCTATCTGGGCCTGCTGCAGGCCGTGGCCGACCGGCAGGCGGCGCTGGTCGCGCAATGGATGGCGCTGGGGTTCGTGCACGGGGTGATGAATACCGACAACTGCACGATCTCGGGCGAGACGATCGATTATGGCCCCTGCGCCTTCATTGACGGCTATGACCCGCAGGCGGTGTTCAGTTCCGTCGATCACGGCGGGCGTTACGCCTATGGCAACCAGCCGCTGCTGATCCAGTGGAACCTCGCCCGGCTGGCCGAGACGCTGCTGCCCCTGATCGCCCCGGACAACCCCGAGGAGGCCCTGCCCGACGCCCGCGCGGTGATCGACGGCGTGCCGTTGCGCTATGCGGAGACACGGCGCGCGCGGTTTGGCGCCAAGCTGGGCATCGCCGCGCCGGGGCAGCGCGACGAGGCGCTGATCGACGGGTATCTCGCCCTGCTGGCCGAGGTGCGGGCCGATTTCACCCAATCCTTCCGTGCGCTGACTCCGGCAGCTTCGGGCGACGACAGCGCCCTGCGCGCGCATCTTGGCGCCGCGAAGGGGCTGGACGACTGGCTGGCGCAATGGCGCGGTCGGATTGGCACGGGGTCTGCCATGGTGATGGGGGCGGCGAACCCGGTCTATATTCCGCGCAATCATCTTGTGGAGGGCGCGCTGGCCGATGCCCATGACGGCAATCTGGAAACCACCCGCCGCTTGTTGGACGCGCTGTCGCGCCCCTATACCGAGCGTGAGGGGCGGGAACCCTACGCCGGCCCTGCCCCGTCGGACTTCGGCCCCTATGTGACCTTCTGCGGCACATGATCTCCGGCCCGGCCGCCGACCCCGGCAACCGCCGGGAAACGCGCCTTCGAAGGCGCGTGCGGACGGGCTTTCGAAAGCCCGTTTCCCGCCAGGTTTCGATGTCGATTGCCGTCAGCCACCGTCGCGCATGGCCGCATCGGTGCTGACGACGGCCTCTCCACCCCCGCAGGCCGCGCAGCCCGGGCGGGGGCGGGTGGCGATGCGCCGGGTCTCGCCATGAAGCGCGTCATAGATCAGCAACTGCCCGCGCAACCCTTCGCCGGCGCCGGTGATCGCCTTGATCGCCTCTACCGCCATCATCGAGCCCAGCACGCCCGGCAGGGGACCGATCACCCCGGCCTCGGCGCAGCTTGGCACCAGACCCGGCGCCGGTCGTTCGGGGAACAGGCACTCGTAGCACGGCCCGCGATTGGCCGGATCGTATAGCGAAATCTGCCCTTCCCATTGCGTGATGGCAGCGGCGATCAACGGCTTGCCCAGCGCCGCGCAGACCCGGTTGACCATGTAGCGCGTGTCGAAGTTGTCGGTGCCGTCCAGCACCAGGTCATGGTCGGCGATCAGCGCCCGCGCTGTCTGCTCGTCCAGCCGTCGGTTGTAGGGCCGCACGGTGACGAAGGGATTCAGCGCCGCCATCTGTTCCTGCGCCGAGAACACTTTCGGCATGCCGATGCGCCCATCGGTGTGGATGATCTGGCGTTGCAGATTGGTGCCGTCCACCACATCGTCATCGACCACGCCGATGGTGCCCACACCGGCGGCGGCCAGATACATCAGCACAGGCGAGCCCAGGCCCCCGGCGCCAATCACCAGTACGCGCGCCGCCTTCAGCCGCTTCTGCCCTGCGCCGCCGACCTCTCGCAGGATGATATGGCGGGCGTAGCGGTTGAGTTCGGTATCGGAAAACCCCGGCTTGCCTGCGGCGCTGGTCGCGACCTGCGGCGGCGGTTCGTCCACCCGGGCACGCAGCCAGACCAACCCCTTGCGATAGCCCAGCACCAGCGCCACGGCGGCGGCCAGTACCAACCAGGGCCGGGCATCGCCGCCTGTGGCCTCGCGCAGCGGGGTGCCGGCGGGCAGGGTCAGGTTGATGATGACCACGGCGCCCCAGAGGATGGTCAGCATCACCATGCGCTGCCGGATCGGCGCGCGCATCAGCGCCCCGATGGACCAGATCACCACTGCCAGGGCCAGAACCAGCAGCATCGCCGCCTAGCCCCGCCCGGTAGAGCCGAAGCCCCCGGTTCCGCGTTCGGTCTGGTCCAGTTCCGCCACCATGTCGAATGCCGCCCTTGTCACCGGCGCAATCACGGCCTGCGCGATCCGTTCGCCATGCGCGATCACATAGGGCGTGTCCCCAAGGTTGACCAGCAGCACACCCAGCGGCCCGCGATAGTCGCTGTCGATGGTGCCGGGGGTGTTTGGCAGGGTGATGCCGTGCTTCAGGGCAAGGCCGGACCGGGGGCGAATCTGCATCTCGTAGCCGTCCGGAATGGCGACGCGCAGCCCGGTGGGCACGATGGCGCGCTGCATGGGGGCGAGGGCGAAGCCGGTGGCGCGCTGCCCCTCGGGCAGATTGGCTCGGATATCGGCGCCGGCCGCCCCGGGGGTGGCATAGGCGGGCAGGGGCACGGCTGGGTCGGCCCAATCTTCCCGCAGCACCTGAATGGCGATCATGCCGCGCCGCCCAGTTCGGCGTCCAATTCTGCGGCGATACGCGCGGCCAGTTGCCGGGCCACCTGGTCCTTTGGCAAGCGCGGCCAGTCCTCGACCCCCTGTGCGGTCACCAGATGCACCGCGTTTTCCGCCCCGCCCATGATACCTGTTCCGGGCGAGACATCATTGGCGACGATCCAGTCGCAGCCCTTGCGCGCGCGCTTGGCCTGCGCATGGGCGATTACGTCATGGGTTTCGGCGGCGAACCCCACCACCAGCGGCGGGCGCTGCGGGCCGGCGCAGATGGTGGCCAGAATGTCCGGGTTCTCGGCGAATTCCAGCACCGGCAGGCCGCCTGCCTGTTTCTTCATCTTCTGCCCGGCGGCATTGGCGACGCGCCAGTCGGCCACCGCCGCGCAGAACACACCGGCATCGGCGGGCAACGCGGCCTGCACAGCCGCCAGCATCTCGCGCGCCGACTCCACCCGGATCACCGTCACGCCGCTGGGCGGGGCCACGCCGGCCGGGCCGGTGACGAAGCTGACCCGTGCGCCCAGATCGCGCAGCGCCGCCGCAATCGCCGTTCCCTGCGCGCCGGATGACCGGTTGGCGATATAGCGCACCGGGTCGATGGGCTCGTGCGTGGGGCCGGAGGTGACCATGACGTGCCGCCCGGCCAGCGGCTTTTCCGCCGCCGACAGCGCCGCAGCGATCGCCGCGATGATCGCGGGCGGCTCGGCCATGCGGCCGGGCCCGTGTTCGCCGCAGGCCATGTCGCCGTTGTCCGGCCCCACCACCAGCACCCCGTCGCCCTTCAGTGTGGCGAGGTTGCGCTGCGTCGCCGGGTGGTCCCACATGCGGACATTCATCGCGGGCGCGATCAGCACGCGCTTGTCCGTCGCCATCAGCAGGGTAGAGGCCAGATCATCGGCATGCCCGCCCGCCATCTTGGCCATCATATCCGCGGTGCAGGGGGCGACGACCACCAGATCGGCGGCGCGGGACAGCTGGATATGGCCCATCTCTGCCTCGGTCGTCAGATCGAACAGATCCCGGTGCAGGGGCTGGCCGGCCAGCGCGGCCAGCGACAGCGGGGTGACGAACTGCTCGCCCGCGCGGGTCAGCACCGGGGTCACTTCTGCGCCCTGCGCGCGCAGCAGGCGGATCAGCTCAAGCGTCTTGTAGGCCGCGATGCCGCCGCCGACGATCAGAAGGATACGACGCTCTGCCAGCATGACGGGTCTCCAATCACAAAGATGCCGGGGCAGGTTAGGCGGGGGGCAACACCGTTGCAATGACCGCCGCGACGCGGCCTGCGGCGGATCGGTCTAATGCAAGACATTCCGGCTTTGCCAAGGCGATTCGAATCGGGCATGGTCAAGGAAAGGGCCAGGATGGCCCGGGACATATCCGGTCTACACGTGTGGGTGCGAAGGGCACGTGGAGCGAAGGGGGGTTCCGGGTATCTGGCGCCCCCCTTCGTGTATGGCGGGTCTTTGCCGGCAAACGCCCTCGATAGCGCCGCTGTTTCACGCGAAATCCGGTTGATTGGCTCGGGCCGCACGGGCAATGGCGGACAACGGGCTTTGGAAAGCCCGTTCGCACGTGCCTTCGAAGGCGCGTCACCCGGCACCTGCCCAGGCGGTTAGCCAATAATGGTATCAGGGCCGCAGCGCGTCGAATCCGAAGCGTTCGTAATCGCGCCAGTAGCACGCCCTGACCTCGGCTTCGATTTCGTCATCAAGGACCGCCTGGAACAGCGGGTCATCTGCCTCGGGGTGAGCCGGCGGCACGCTGGCATGGCCGAAAAGCCCGGCAAGGCTGCCAAGCTCCTGCTGCAGCGTTTCCTCGCGCAGGATGAGATCCGGCCCGCCCGCGGCTGTCATCGCCTCGACCAGCGCGCTTTGGCTGGCCCACATCGGCCAGGGATGCGCGCCGGTCTGGCCGGACAGGCTGGCGCGCGCGAAGCGCAGGAAGGCCAGGAACAGCGCGCGATGCGCCGCCGGATCCAGCACTTCGCCCCTTTCCGGCCAGCGGGCGCCGAACTGACGCTCCATCTGGCGGCGGATCGCGCGGGCACTGCCCTTCAGCACGCGGGTGACGAAAACATGATGCGCCCGCCGCACCGGGTGGCGCAGCACGGTGAAGCTCCGCGCCCCGGGATGCGCCGCGCGCCATGCTTTCAACCCGGCGATGTGGAAGTCGCGCGGCAGATCGGCGGCCGCCGCGCCATCCAGCGCGGCCAGCCAGTCATTGATCCTCTCTTCCGGCGCGCCGCGAATCGGCATGAACAGTAGCGGCGTCTGCACCCCGGCGGTGATCGTGTTCAGCATCGGCTGTCGGCGGGGCTCGAAATCCGGGGTGCGGCCCAGGTCAAACCGGTCGATGCGCGCCAGCCCCGGTGCCAGCGCCTCGGGGTTGGTGAGCTTCTCTTCCAGCGGTTCGGGGTTCTGCTTCTTCAGCTTCTGCGACACGGCCTCGATGCGCGCCGGCAGGCCCAGCCAGGCGGCCAGCCCGTTGAGCACGTCGATATCGTTCAGATCCTCGTAATTGATGTAGAAGGCGCTTTGCCCGCTGGTCTGCAGCGCCCGCTGGATCTGCAATTGCGTGGCCTGCAACTCATGCAGAAAAGCGTCGAATTCGGCCGCATCGAAACTTACCTGCGCGCGGCGGCGGCGGCTGATGTCGTTGAGTTTCCACTGGTCGGTCTCGGCCGCGATCTTGCGCGAGACATAGGACTCCAGCGGGTTGCGCTGCAGCACGATCTTGGCGCAGGCCGGATCGGTCAGGACATGCGCGCGCACCCGCGCATCGTGGTTGGAAAACAGCCGGAACCCCTGCAGCCCGGGCCGCGCCAGCAGCGCATCGAGCAGGGCAAAGGGCCGCGCCTCGCGTTCGTCGAAGCTGATGCCCAGATAGCTGTCGAAGCGCGGGCCATTGATGAACACCGGGTTGAACAGCTCGCCATGGCAGGTCACGCCGTCAAACTGGTTCAGCCGTTCCTGCAGCAGGTTCGAGCCGGTGCGCATCTCGCCCAGGATGACGAAGTAATCGAAACGGGACATGGGGTTACTTGATCCGGTGCGGGGGAGAGGGTTGGCCGGGCCGATCCGGCGTGCCCAGCGGGAAATCGCCCATCAGCACCGGCTGCATGCCCAGATTGCGCAGCGCCTGCAGGAAGCCGCCAAAGCCCTGCAGGTCGACCAGATCGGGCATCTGGATCAGCCGGGCCTGCTGATGGGGGGCGATCTCGTCAAACAGGCGGTGCAGGGGCTCGGCGGGGTTTTCCAGGAACTCGGCCAGGGTCCAGATGCGGATCCGCGCATGGGCGTCATGGCCGCGCAGCACCTCCAGCATACCGGTTTCTATCCGTTGCAGCCGTGCGGCCTCGGCCCGCAGCGCCTCTGGCCGGCGGCCGGAGCGGAACAGCGGCACCGCCCAGGCGCCGGAAATGACCGAGATCTGGGCGTTCGGGTCCCCGGCCATGAAGCGCAGCAGGTCGAAATGCCGCCCCTGGGTATCACCCGGGCCGAACTGGAAGCACTGCCGCTCGCCGCGCGTGGCCCATAGCAGATTGGTCAGAAAGGCGCGGGGGTTGTAGTCGCGCAGGCTGGCGCTGTCGGACAGGCCGCCGGCAAAGACCTTCGCGCGCCCGGCGAATTCGGCCTTGTGCGGGGCGAAGAGATGGCCATGCACCCGTGCGCCGCTGACCGCGCCCAGCCAGTCCTCGAAATCCCGGAACACCTCGGCAAAGCCCTGAAAGACCGAATAGGGCTCTGCCGTCCGGCCGTTTTCATGCCCGGGCAGCGGGAACCGGCTGACCATGTAAAGCCCCGGCCGCCCGCGCATGCGCTGCTGGGTGGCGCGGGCGAAATGGCGGTCGATCCGGCTGGGCTGCGGTTCGGCCTGCGGGGCGGGGGCGTCGCGCCGCTCGGACAGGAAATGCGCGTAAAGCCGGTC
>SKNG01000139.1 GCA_007120685.1 Paracoccaceae bacterium
CCCTTCGCCGGAACGGGCGGCGGCCACGCAGATGGCCCGTTTCATGCGCTGGCTGGAGGCCGAGCGCGGGTTGGCCTTTGCCGATTATCAGGCGCTGTGGGCATGGTCGGTCAGTGACCTGGAGGGGTTCTGGACGGCAATCATCGATTTCTTCGCGCTGGACCTGACGCCATGGCAGGCTGTGCTGGCCAGCCGGGCGATGCCGGGGGCGGAATGGTTTCCCGGCGCGCAGGTCAGTTTTCCCGCGCATGTGTTGCGCCACGCGCAGGACCGGCCGCAGGCGCAGGCGCTGGTGTCATGGTCCGAAACCTTCGACCGGCAGGAAATGACCTGGGCAGAACTGCATGACCAGGTGGCGCGCGCGGCGGCCGGGCTGCGGCGGCTGGGGGTGGGGCAGGGGGACCGGGTGGTGGCCATCCTGCCCAACACGCTGCAGGCCGTGGTGGCCTTTCTGGCCACCGCCAGCCTCGGGGCGATCTGGTCGCTGGCGGCACCAGACATGGGGCCGGTGGCCGTGCTGGACCGGTTCCGCCAGATCGACCCCAAGGTGCTGATCGCACAGGACAGCTATATCCTGGCGGGCAAGCGTATCGACCGGCGCGCCGTGGTGGCCGGCATCGCCGATGGGCTGGAGGGGCTGGCGCATCGCGTGCATGTGCCCGCCACCGACACCCCGGCGCCGGATGGCTGGTCGCTGTGGGACGATCTGCTGACCGCCTCGCCCGAGCCGGATTTCGCCCCTGCGCTGGTGCCCTTCGACCACCCGTTGTGGATCGTCTATTCCTCTGGCACCACGGGCAATCCGAAGCCCATCGTGCACGGGCATGGCGGGCTGGTGCTGGAATGCGCCAAGGCCGCGCTGCATATGGACCTCAGCCCCGAAGAGCGTTTCGCCTGGCTGACCTCCTCTGGCTGGATCATGTGGAACGCGCAGTTCTTCGCGCTGATGCAGGGCGCCACCGTGGCGCTTTACGATGGTGCGCCCAACCACCCGGATCTGTTGCAGGTCTGGCGCATGGTCGCGGATGAGAAGCTGACCAGCTTCGGCGCCGGCGCGGCCTTCCTGATGGGCTGCCAGAAGGCCGGCGTGAAGCCCGGCGATGATCTGGACCTCTCGGCCCTGCGCAGCATCGGCTCTACCGGCTCGCCCCTCAGCCCGGAAGCCTATGAATGGGTTTACCGCGAGGTGAAACCCGATGTCTGGCTGGCGCCGATATCCGGCGGCACCGATCTGGCCGGCGCCTTTGTCGGCGGCAATCCCATGCTGCCGGTGCGCGCGGGCGAGATGCAGTGCCGCTTTCTGGGCAATGCCGCGCGTGCCTTTGATGAGGCGGGGCGCGAGGTGATCGGCCAGGTGGGCGAGCTGGTCTGCACCGAGCCTCTGCCCTCGATGCCGCTGTTCTTCTGGGGCGACGAGGACGGCTCGCGCCTGCGTGAGGCCTATTTCGACACCTATCCCGGCGTCTGGCGCCATGGCGACTGGCTGGAGATCACGCCGGACGGGGGCGCGATCATCTATGGCCGCTCGGATGCGACGATCAACCGGCAGGGGCTGCGGCTGGGCTCGTCCGAGATCTACCGCGCGGTCGAGGCGATGGAAGAGGTGCTGGATTCGCTGGTCGTCGATCTGGAGTATCTGGGCCGCGAAAGTTTCATGCCGCTTTTCGTGGTGCTGGCACCGGGCGCGGTGCTGGACGAGGCGCTGCGCGACCGGATCAGGGCGCGCATCCGCGCCGATGTCTCGCCGCGTTTCGTGCCCGATGCCATCGAACAGGTGGCCGAGGTGCCGCGCACGCTCTCGGGCAAGAAGCTGGAAGTGCCGGTGAAGAAGCTGCTGCTGGGCGCCGATCCGGCCGGGGTGGTGAACCGCGATTCGATGGCCAATCCGGACAGTTTCGACTGGTTCGTCGCTTACGCGCGCGGGCGGGCCGAACGGGGTTGAGCCGGGGCGCGCGTCAGCGTTCCGGCCAGTGCTGTTCGCAATGCCACAGCCAGGACCGCCGGCAATGCGCCTCGGTGAAGACGCGCAACCAGAGCCACCAGAACAGGCTGATTTCCTGCCGGTCATAGGCCCGGGCGCACAGGCTCATGCTGGCGTCGTCGAAAAGCAGGTCATGGATCAGGCGCGACAGATCCCTCAGGAAGAACGGAAGCGCGAATGCCAGGGTGCGGCGTCTGCGGGGTTGTCCGGTGCCGGTGGCCGGCGCCGCGCCGACCGGCGGCTGATCCGCCGCGATCAGGCCCATGCTTTCCGGTGCCGTCCCTGCGGCGAATACCTGCCCGATGTGGAGCTGTCCCTTCATCATCGACCACCGAAACCCTGGCTGCCTGGGCGCCTGCCGAAACCGCGTTTGGACGGTGCTGCCGGCTCGGTTTCGCTGCGCGTTTGGCGTGGCTTTCCAGCTTTGCGTCTTTCAGCGTGGCCGTGGCTTGTGACGATATGGTGGGGGCGACGTGTCGGTTTCGTGACATTCCGGCAAGGCGGTCAGGGCGCCCCCCCCACCCAAGGCGCTCCGCACCAGGGCGAACCTGGAGGGGGCGCGCGTTGGTTGGTTGTCGGGCGGCCGGCTCCGGGCCTGATCGCCACTGCCGCCCGGGCGTGCCGCCGGCTCCATGCTGGCTGTCGGGGTCCGACAATGCATCCGGATGATTGGCCGGGGACGCAGGGGCACCGACGGAAAACGGGCTTTGGAAAGCCCGTGTGCACGCGCCTTCGAAGGCGCGTCCCCCCGCGCCGGCCGAAGTGATCAGGCGGAGGCGGTATGTTTCGTGTTGCCGGTTGTCAGTCGACGTGGTGAAACATCCCCGTGGCCCCTTGCTGGAACTGGTAGACAGACCGGACTTAAAATCCGTTGCCCCTTGTGGCGTGTGGGTTCGACTCCCACAGGGGCCACCATCGCCGCAGCCGGGGGGCGACCCGGCGCCGGGCAATTCATCCGGAATCCGCTTGATCAGTTCGGATCCTCGAGGCTTGCCACCGCCCGTGCTTCCCAAACCGATCAACTGGAAAACGTATCAATCACGCCGTCAGGCTCTTGCCGGGCCGGGCCGGCGCACTGCGCCCGGGCGGGGCGCCGCCGGGGCATCCGGTGCAGCCGGCGCTTCCAGTTCCTGCAGGATCGGGCAGTCGGGCCGGTCGTTGCCGTGGCAACAGGCGGCGAGGGTCTCCAGGGTCTGGGCCATGTCCTCCAGCTCGCGGATCTTGCGGCGCAGATCGGCGACATGGGCCAGCGCCAGACGCTTCACATCCGCGCTCTGCCGCGACTGGTCACGCCAGAGGCTCAGCAATTCGCCGATCCCCTCGACGCTGAAACCCAGATCCCGGGCGCGGCGGATGAAGCGCAGCATGTGCACGTCCTGATCGCCATAGACCCGGTAGCCCGCGGCGGTGCGGGCAGCAGGCGGGATCAGACCCGTCTCCTCGTAATACCGGATCATCTTGGCCGAAACGCCCGAGGCGCGGGCGGCATCCCCGATGTTCATGCCCGCGCCTCCACTGTCGCAGGGGTCCAGCCGCGCAGGCGCAGCGCGTTGCCCAGCACAAAGACCGAGGACAGCGCCATGGCGCCGGCCGCGAAGATCGGCGAGAGCAGGATGCCGAAGGCCGGCCACAGCACCCCCGCCGCCACCGGGATCAGCGCGGTATTGTAGGCAAAGGCCCAGAACAGGTTTTGCCGGATGTTGCGGATGGTGGCTTTCGACAGCGCGATGGCATTCGGCACGCCGCCCAGCGCGCCGGACATCAGCACCACATCCGCCGCCTCGATGGCGACATCGGTGCCGGTGCCGATGGCGATGCCGACATCGGCCTCGGCCAGGGCGGGGGCGTCGTTGATGCCGTCGCCGACAAAGGCCAGCCGGCCATGCGCCGCCTTCAGATCGCGCACGGCATCCACCTTGCCCTCGGGCAGCACCTCGGCCACCACCTCGTCGATGCCCAGTTCCCGGGCGATGGCCCGGGCAGTGCGGGCGTTGTCGCCGGTGACCATGGCGGTCTTCAGGCCCATCGCATGCAGGGCGCGGATGGCGCCGGGGGTGGTGTCCTTGATCGCGTCGGCCAAGGCCAGGATGGCGGCCAGCCGGCCGTCCACGGCGGCGTAAAGCGGCGTCTTGCCCTCGTCGGCCAGCCGGGCGGCGGTTTCGGCGAAAGCGCCGATGTCATGGCCCAGCCGCGCCATGTAGCGGTCGGCGCCGATCTGGACCGATACGCCCCCGGCCTGCGCGGCCACGCCGAAACCCGTGACGCTGTCAAACCCCGTGACATCGGGCAGGGTCAGCCCCTCGGCCTCGGCCGCCTGCACGATGGCCTGGGCGATGGGGTGTTCGGACTTCGCCTCTACCGCCGCCACCCGGGCCAACACCGCGCCGCGCTCGAACCCCGGCGCCAGGTCCAGATCGGTCAGCCGGGGGGCGCCTTCGGTCAGCGTGCCGGTCTTGTCGAAGGCCACAACGCGCGCTTCCTTCAACAGTTGCAGCGCCTCGCCCTTGCGGAACAGCACGCCCATCTCGGCCCCCCGGCCGGTGCCCACCATGATCGAGGTCGGCGTGGCCAGGCCCATCGCGCAGGGGCAGGCGATGATCAGCACGGCCACCGCGTTCACCAGCCCGAAGGTCAGCGCGGGCTGCGGGCCGAAGGCGAACCAGACGGCAAAGGTGGCAATGGCGATGGCAATCACCGCCGGGACAAACCACAGCGTCACCCGGTCGACCAGCGCCTGGATCGGCAGCTTGGCGCCCTGGGCCTGTTCCACCATGCGGATGATCTGCGCCAGCATCGTGTCGGCGCCGACGGCAGTGGCGCGAAAGGCCAGCGCACCGGTCCGGTTGACGGTGCCGCCGGTGACGGTGTCGCCCTGGCGCTTTGCCACCGGCAGCGGCTCGCCCGTGATCATGGATTCGTCGAGATGGCTTTCGCCTTCGATGACCGCGCCATCCACCGGCACCCTTTCACCGGGGCGCAGCTCGATCACATCGCCGGCGCTGACCGCGTCCACCGCCACATCCTGCACGCCGCCCTCGCGGCGCACCCGCGCCGTCTTTGCCTGCAGTCCGATCAGCCGCTGAATCGCCTGCGATGTGCGGCCCTTGGCGCGGGCCTCCAGATACCGGCCCAGCAGGATCAGCGTGACGATCACGGCGGCGGGCTCGTAATAGACATTCACGGTGCCTTCGGGCAGCAGGGCGGGGGCGAAGGTGGCGACCAGCGAATAGAGAAACGCCGCCATCGTGCCCACGGCGACCAGGCTGTTCATGTCCGGCGCGCAGCGCGCCAGGGCCGGAAAGCCCAGCGTGTAGAAGCGGATGCCGGGGAAGGCCATGACCAGCGTGGTCAGCACGAACTGGATCAGCCAGCTGGTCTGCATGCCGATCGTGTTCATGATCAGGTGATGCACCGGCGGGATCATGTGCGAACCCATCTCCAGCGCGAAGACCGGCAGGGTCAGCGCGCCCGCGACGATCAGATCGCGGCGCAACGCGGTGGCCTCGGCGTCGCGGCGGTCGGCGAGACTGTCCTCGGTCGCCGTCGCGTGGCGTTCCTGCGCCTCATAGCCGGCATCGGCGATGGCCGCGATCAGCGCCTCGGGCGCGGCGCTGCCGGTCACGGTGGCGCGCTCGGCGGCGTAGTTGACGCTGGCCTCGGCCACGCCCGGCACGGCCTGCAGCGCGCGCTCCACGCGTGCGACGCAAGAGGCGCAGGTCATCCCCGACACCGACAGCACCACCACCGCCCGCGGCACGTCGAACCCGGCGCCCTGTATGGCCTCCACCAGCGCCGCCCGGTCCACCGGGGCGGCCAGCCGTATCTGTGCCTGCTCGGTCGCCAGGTTGACGCTGGCCTCGGCCACGCCGGGCACGCCGCGCAGGGCCCGTTCCACACGCCCAACGCAGGAGGCGCAATGCATCCCCTCGATCTGCAGGTTGAGCGGCGGCGGGGCTTTCAGGGGCGCATTCATGACGGGGTCGTTTCCTGGCAGTTTCAGCTCTGTTCTCAGATGGGGCTTACCATGGTTGGAAGGTCAAGGGGGCTTCGGCCTTGCCCCGGGGAATCGCGGGTGACGTTGCTCCTGGCTCAACGCGCCTTCGAAAGCCCGTTCCCCCGGCGCTTCGTTAGGGATCGATGCCAAACGCAATTGCCCTTTGCGTTGCCCGGCAGGATTCGACGTTTCGAGAAAAGCTCTTGACCTTCCAGCCATGGCAAGCCCCATCTGTCATTGCATCAAGCTTAACAAGGGAGTCTCTGATGCAATTCCATATCCGGAACATGACCTGCGGTGGCTGCGTGCGCGGCGTCACCAGGGCGATCCACAGCGTCGACCCGGGCGCCGTGATCGACGCCGACCCGCCGACACGCCGGCTTTCCGTGCAGTCCGACACGCCGCCCGCGGCCTTCCTGCCGGCGCTGCAGGCGGCGGGGTTCGACGCCTTGCAGCAGACGAGGGCCTGATCATGAACACGCGGAAACTGTCCTTCGCCTTTCTGCTGGGCACGGCGATTGCCGTCGGCGGGCTGAGCTTCGCGCAGTCGCAGATGGGCCATGGCGATCACGCCGGGCATCATGGCCATCACGACCACCACGGACAGGGCGATGACCACGCGGGGCATGGGGCACATGGGGCACACGGGGCGCACGGGGCCACCAGCGACGATCCGGTGATTGCGGCCTTAATGGCGGTCAATGACCGCATGCATACGGATATGGCCATCGAGTTTACGGGCGATGCCGATGTCGATTTCGTGCGCGGCATGATCCCGCATCACCAGGGTGCCATCGACATGGCGCTTGTGGTGCTGGAACACGGGTCCGACCCCGAGATCCGCGCGCTGGCCGAAGAGGTGATCGAAGCCCAGGAGGCCGAAATCGCCATGATGCGGGACTGGCTGGCCCAGCGCGGACTGGACTAAGCCCCCGCGTCAGGGGGCGGATGCGAAGGCGCTGTCGGGCATGGCGGGCAGGGCGGCGATCAGCCTTGCCAGATGGGCGCGGGCGCGGGCCTCGGCCGCGTCCGGCCGGCCCGCCACGATGGCTGCCACCATCGCCGCGCGTTCGTCCTCTGCCATGTCGTCCTGCCGCAGTGGGCGCAGCTGCGCGCGGATCAGATGGATCTGCAGCGCGGGCAGAAGGCGGCGCAATTCGCCGTTGCCGCCCAGCCGCACCAGTTCGCGGTAATAGCGCGCCCGCGCCCGGGCCTCGGTCTCGGGGGTGGCGTGGGCCAGCGAAGCGGCGGCCTCGACCAGGTTGCCCGGATCGGCCCCGCCCGCCACCGCCTCGGCGGCCTCGCGCGCGGCAAGGCCCAGCAGCGCCTCGGTCACCCGCAGCAGATCGCCCGCC
>SKNG01000436.1 GCA_007120685.1 Paracoccaceae bacterium
CATCCGCCCCGGATGCTGGACTGGATCCTGCCGTCGCATGGCGGCCATGTGGCCGAGCATGCGGATGTGTCGGTCTTCGTCATTCGCTGAGCCGTCAATCGTGGTCAGCAAAAAAACAACAAGAAAGGGAACAAGACATGAGCGAGACGCCACAAGACCCTCAGGAGGAACAGCCCGAGGTCGAACCGATCCCCGAGCCCGAGGGCGAGACCGAGATCATCCAGACCGATTACGATATCGGGCAGGACAATTTCAGCGGCGCGGTGTCGATGGAGCTGGACATCCACAAGGTGGTGTTCTCGGTTTCCGCCATCGGCGTGATGCTGTTCGTGTTCCTGACACTGGCCTTCCAGAACGACATCGAGCCCATGTTCGTGGGTCTGCGCAACTGGTTGACCAGCAATCTGGACTGGTTCTTCCTGCTGTCGGGCAACATCTTCGTGCTGGTCTGTCTGGGGCTGGTGGTCTCGCCGCTTGGCAAGGTGCGGCTGGGCGGGCCGGAGGCGACGCCGGATTTCGGCTATATCGGCTGGTTCTCGATGCTGTTCGCGGCCGGCATGGGCATCGGGCTGATGTTCTTCGGCGTCTCCGAGCCGATGTCGCATTACTCGACCGCCTATGGGGGCATCTCGGTCGGTGAAGACGGTCTGCGCACCGACTGGGCACCGCTGGGCGGGGCCGAGGGCAATATGGCAGAGGCACAGCGTCTGGGCATGGCGGCCACGATCTTCCACTGGGGCCTGCACCCCTGGGCGATCTATGCCGTGGTGGCGCTGGCGTTGGCGCTGTTCAGCTACAACAAGGGCCTGCCGCTGACGCTGCGTTCGGCTTTCTATCCGATCTTCGGCGAGCGTGTCTGGGGCTGGCCGGGGCATGTCATCGACATTCTGGCCGTGTTCGCGACGGTCTTCGGGCTGGCGACCTCGCTGGGGATCGGCGCGCAGCAGGCGGCGGCGGGTCTGAACTTCCTGTTCGGGCTGGGCACGGGCAATTCGATGCTGATCCTGCTGATCATCGTGATCACGCTGATCGCCATCGGCTCGATCATCCGCGGGCTTGAGGGCGGCGTGAAAGTGCTGTCCGAGGTCAATATGGGCCTTGCCGCGCTGCTTCTGGCTTTCGTTGTCCTCGCGGGGCCGACACTGGCCATTCTGACCGGCTTTTTCGACAACCTGCTGGCCTATGGCCGCTACCTGCCGGAATTGTCGATGCCCTTCGGGCGTGAAGACAGCAACTTCGCCGGGGGCTGGACGGCCTTCTACTGGGCCTGGTGGATCAGCTGGTCGCCTTTCGTGGGCATGTTCATCGCCCGCGTCAGCCGGGGCCGGACGGTGCGCGAATTCCTGATTGCCGTGCTGATCGTGCCGACACTGCTGTCGGTCTTGTGGATGACCGCGATGGGCGGCACGGCGATCAGCCAGGTGGTCAATGATGGCTACACCGCCGTGCAGGACGCCGCGCTGGAGTTGCAACTCTTCCAGATGCTGACGCAACTGCCGCTGACCGCGATCACGTCTTTCATCGGGATCGTGCTGGTGATCGTGTTCTTCATCACCTCGTCGGACTCGGGCTCGCTGGTCATCGACACCATCGCAGCCGGCGGCAAGACCAATGCGCCGGTCATCCAGCGCGTGTTCTGGGCCAGCTTCGAAGGCGCTGTGGCCGTCGCGTTGCTGCTTGGCGGTGGTCTGGTCGCGTTGCAGGCCATGGCGGTGTCGACGGGTCTGCCCTTCACGCTGGTCCTGCTGGGCGCATGTTACGCCGTCATTCGCGGGCTGATGAACGAGCCGCGGGACTGACACGCTGGCAACAGCAAACCGAAGGGGCGCCCATCCGGCGCCCCTTTTTCAGTGCGCCACTGAACTTTGTGTAGCGCATTTTTTCGGGCAGGCATATCGGATATGCGGTCTCGCACGTCTGCTGGTGATCTGACCGCTGTGAGATCTGCATTGCGCGGGCGCGCGGCACAAACCGTAGCAGCGCGGTTTCAGGCGTCAGCGATCCGGCCAGATGCTGCGGTCAGTCATTGGCTCATCTGGGGTCAAACCGCCCGATCGGAAGCTTCAGATAGCGATGGCCATCGGCCTCGGCCCTTGGCAAGCGCCCGCCGCGGATATTGACTTGCAACGCCGCCAGCATGCGGGCGGGCAGAGGTAGCGTTGCATCGCGGGCCTGGCGCGTGGCGATGAATTCAGCCTTGCCGATCCCGTCCTTGACGTGGCGGTTGCGCAGCCGGTGTTCGGCGACAGTCGCCATGTATTCGGGTGCCGCTCCTTCGGCGAGATAATCATGGCCGACATAAAGCCGGGTCTGGGGCGGCAGGTCCAGGATGGCGCGCAACGAGGTCCACAGATCCTCGGCGCTGCCGCCGGGAAAATCGGCGCGGCTGGTGCCACTTTCGGGCATCATCAGCGTGTCGTGCACGAAAGCCGCATCGCCCGCGACATAGGTGATCGAGGCCAGCGTATGACCGGGCGAGAACATCACCCGCACCGGAATCACACCCACCATGAACTCGTCGCCCTCGGCGAACAGCCGGTCCCATTGCGAACCGTCCGTCGGAAAATCATCGTCAAGATGATACAGCTCTTTCCAGAGCTTCTGCACGCCCACCACCTTCTCGCCAATGGCCGTGGGCGCGCCCAGCTTTTCGGCCAGATAGGGGGCCGCGCTGAAATGATCGGCATGGGGATGGGTGTCGAGGATCCAGATCACCTCAAGCCCCTCATCGCGGACATAGTCAAGGATTTCATCCGCACTCTCGGTCGTGACGGCGCCCGCTTCAGGGTAGAAGTTCCAGACCGGATCGACAATCGCGGCCTTTCGGGTCTGGGGGCAATGGAACACATATTGCAGGCTGCCTGTCGGGCGGTCGAAGAAGGCGCGGATGATGGGGCTCATGATGCGTGACTTTCCGGAAAGAGAGGGGCCGCACCGCGGGGGCGGTGCGGCCAAAACGTCTTGTTCTGCCGCGTTCGGAACCCGGGCGGTTACTTGAAACGCGCCATGGCCTTTTCAAACGCGCTGGACACGCTGTCCCAGGCCGAGTCGAACCCGGCTTTCATCTCCTGCCAGGCATCGTCGCTGGCCTCACTGATTTCCTTGATCTTCGCCTCGGCCTCGTCGCGCTGCTTGCGCAGTTCTGCGATCTGTTCCTCATACTCGATCTTGGCATCCGCCTCGGCCTCGGCGGCCTTGGCTTTCAGCTTGTCGATATCGGCGCTCCACTGGTCCATGCGGGCTTTCGCCTTGGCGATGTAGGCGTCCTTGTCGGCCATGTCTTTCGCTCCCATTTTCATGCAGTAGTGTGAATGTATGAAGACACTGACGCCGGTGCAAGCTAGCATTGAGCAGGAGAGAGCCGAATCGAAACTTGCGGGGTTGGCATGCCGGAAACAACGAAAGATACCCTGCCCACCGGGCGCCTTGCCCGCGAAAATGAGGCGTTTCGCAAGGTGCTGTGGACGGGCGAGAAGACCCGGCTTGTGCTGATGGCGATCCTCTGAAGGCGCCAAGACTTTGTCCCGACGCATAATCCCAACGTAGTCAAAGAAGGAAAACACCCATGACCAACACCCAGAACACCCCCCCTGCCAGCGTCGAAGAGAAACGCGCCCTTGATGCCGATGAATTGCAGATGGCGGATATGGCCCGCCACCCCGCGCTGGGTCAGCTCTCGGACCGGGAACTGTCCGACCTGATCAGCCGTCTGCGCAGCCGCCGCAAGCGGGCGCGCGACATTGCAGACCGGCAGGCGCGCGAAGCCCGCGCCAAAAGCGCCCCCGCCGGGGCCACGCCTGCCACTGGCAATGCCGGAACGCTCAGCAAGCATGACTATCTGAGCGCCGCACTGGAGCGCGCAATGGCCGAGCGTGCTGCGCGCGGTGGTGCGGCCGATGACAGCGCCGAGGGCGATGATAAGCCCACCCAGCATGAACTGGCGCTGAAGGCGATGGCGCTGAAACAGGCAGGCGAGGACGGCCCGAATCCGATGATGGAAGATGGCGGCGCCCTGCACCCCGATGACCCGGATGCCAGCGAGGGCACAGGCCCCCTTGCAGATCAAAAGCGCCGCATCGCGCCGTCGGGAGCGTTTGAAGATGTCGGGGACAAGCCGTCACGCGAACGCTCGCGCACACGCTATTGAAGCAAGTTGGCGCGATGCCTGACAACGCGGTCTGGAGGGTCAGATGAAGGTCGACACGTTGATTATCGGGGCGGGCAGCGCAGGGCTGTCCGCCCTGCGCGAGGTGCGCCGCTGCACCGATGATTTCCTGCTGATCAATGACGGGCATTGGGGCACGACCTGCGCCGCTGTCGGCTGCATGCCGTCCAAGGCGCTGATCGAGGTGGCCAATGCCTTTCATCGCCGCCATGATTTCGGCAGTTTCGGTATCCGCGGCGCGGATGGGCTCGATATCGACATCCCCGCCGCGCTCGCCCACGTTCGCGCCCTGCGCGATGGCTTCGTCAAGGGGCCGGAATCGGTGCCCGGCGACCTGGGCAAGCGCGCTCTTTCCGGGCGTGCGCAGCTGGTCGCGCCCGATACGGTCGAGGTCGATGGCCAGCGCATCACCGCCCGCGCCATCATCCTCGCGCCCGGAAGCCGCCCCATCGTGCCTGCGCCGTGGCAGGACTTTGGCACCCCCATCCTGACCAGTGACACGCTGTTCGAGCAGACCGACCTGCCGCGCCGGATTGCAGTCATCGGGCTTGGGGCGATCGGGGTTGAGCTGGCGCAGGCCTTGGCGCGGCTGGGGCTGGAGGTCGCGGGCTTTGATGCCGCCGAGACGCTGGCCGGGATCGACGACCCGAAGGTGCTGGAGAGTTTCCGCGCACTGCTGGAGGCCGAATTTCCTGTTCATCTGGGTGCCGAGGCAAAGCTTGAGGAGGCAGGCGGGGCAATCCGCGTCACCGCCGGGGATGCCAGCTTCATGGCCGATGCCGTGCTTGCCGCGATGGGGCGCAAGCCGAATATCGACGGTCTGGGGCTTGAGGTGCTGGGCGTCGAGCTTGACGCGCAGGGTCTGCCACAGATCGACCCGGAAACGCTGCGCATCGGGGACAGCCCGGTCTTTCTGGCCGGTGACGCGAACAGGTATCGCGCGCTTTTGCATGAGGCGGCGGATGAGGGCCATATTGCCGGGCGTCTCTCCGCGCTGGATGCGCAACCGCACAGCTATTGCCGCCGCACGGCCCTTTCGATCACCTTCTGCAGCCCGCAGGTCGCGCGCGTGGGCCAGAAGCTGTCGGACCTGCCGCAGGATACGCTGATCGGCGCGGTCGATTTCGCCCGTCAGGGACGGGCGCGCATCATGGCCAAGGCTGCAGGCATCCTGCGACTGTATGCCGACCCTGCGGATGGGCGGCTGCTGGGGGCCGAGATGTGCGCGCCATCAGCCGAACACATGGCGCATCTCTTGGCGCTGGCGATCGAGCGCGGGCTGAGCGTGCCGCAAATCCTCGCCATGCCCTTCTACCACCCCGTTCTGGAAGAAGGGCTGCGCAGCGCCTTGCGCGAGATCGCAAGACAGCTGCCAGACACTGGCGCCTCGGACCTGTCCTGTTGCGAGGCGATTGGCCATGACGCGCTGGACTGAGCCCAGCCGGAGGTCAAACATGATGTCGCCCCCTCTGCTCGGGATGCCGGTAGCAAAGTGCATTCTGCACTCGGTCGCGGTTCCGCGCTTTTGCTGCTGCGATAACTCGGCCAGCCAAATGATCCGCAGCCTTGCTGCAGCAACATCCCACAACGCAATGGGGCTTGCCGCCCCGGGAAAGCCAGTCCCATGAAAATCTTCCAATGCCCCGGCTGCCAGGCCGACCTTTTTATTGAGAACACCGCCTGCAGTTGCGGTCTGGCCGTTGCCTATGATCCTGCGGCTGACGCTTTCGTCAGCGACCAGCCCTTCTGCGCCAACCGCGACAGTATTGGCTGCAACTGGGCCTGCGCGCCGGGGCAGACGCTGTGCGAAAGCTGCCGCATGACCAGCGTGCATCCCGACCTGTCGGTGCCCGGCAACGACGAGCTCTGGGCCAGGGCCGAAGCCGCCAAGCGCCGCGCGCTGATCGGCCTGATGCGTTGGGGCTGGTTCACCCCCGGCGACACGGGCCCCCGCCCCGAATTCCACATGCTGGCCGAGGCCACATCAGACGGCGCTGTCGATGTGACCATGGGCCATGCCTCGGGTCTTGTGACAATCAACCTGGCCGAGGCCGATGCGTCCGAACGCGTGCGCCGGCGCGAGATGCTGGGCGAGCCCTATCGCACACTGATCGGCCATTTCCGCCACGAGATCGCGCATTTCCTGTTTGAACGGTTGTCGGCCGAGGCGGAGGGTTTTGTCCCGGCTTTCCGCGAGTTGATGGGCGATGAGACGCAGGATTACGGCGCGGCCCTTGCGCGCCATTACGAGCAGGGCCCGCCGCCGGGCTGGCAGGATGCCCATGTCACCCCCTATGCCGCCGCTCATCCGCATGAGGACTGGGCCGAAAGCGCGGCCCACGCCATGCACCTGACCGACATCACCGACAGCTTCCTTGCCGCCGGGCTGAGCGGGGCCGAGATGCCCGACCCCGAATATGACGCCTTTACCGAGACCGACCCTGCCCGCCTGCTCGACACGGCCATCGCCATCGGGGTTGCCATGAACCACGTCAACCGCGCCGTGGGACAGCCCGACCTCCACCCCTTCGTCAACACCCCGAAAACCCGCGAAAAACTCGCCTTCGCCCTTCACTGGCTCTCCCGGCGCTCCGCATGCAGGCGCTCAGCGACGACCATTTCAACTGCCACCCCGACGAGGTGGGCTGGGCCATGGTCGGCACTCTCGAACACTACGCCAGCCTCCTGAAGCGCATCACCGACAGCGCTTTCGGCGAAGGCGAACACGCCCGCTGATCTCCGGCCCAGCCGGAACTCCTGCCGCGCGCCCTGCGCGGCTCGGGGTCGTAGAAGGTGCCGCATGTCGCGGGCCCGAATACGGAGACGACCCCATGACCCAGATCCAGCTGTCCGACACCCAAGCCGTCATCCTGTCCGCCGCCTGCGCGCGCGAGGACGCGATGGTGTTCCCCGTCACCGCCAGGCTCAAGGGCGGCGCCGTCGGCAACGTCTGCAAGAGCCTGCTCAAGCGCGGGCTGATCGAGGAAGTCACGGCCACCGACCTCAATACCGTCTGGCGGCACGACGAAGAATGGGAACGACGGTGCAAAATTAGGCCACGGTAGCGGCGGGATAGTCCTGCTGCGGGCGGAGTAAAATCCAGCCACTTTTCCCTTCTTGCGTCAGCAGGGAGGGTGGGGAGATCTATACCG
>SKNG01000039.1 GCA_007120685.1 Paracoccaceae bacterium
CGTTGCGCGCGGCCAGATCGGCGCGGGCGCGGGCGGCGAGCAGGCTGTGCCAGGCCTCGACCGCTTCCAGCGTCAGGGCCGAGGCGACCTCCAGCCGCGCGCCGCGGCTTTCGAAAACCCGCGCGCGGGCGGCGATGCGGCGGCTGGCGGCGGCGCCGCCATCATAGATAAGCTGGACCACCTGCGCCACCGGGCTGATCCGCCCGCCGCTTGCCGCACCAAGGCCGGCTGCGACGGTAGCGCCCAGTGAAAACCGGGGCAGGAAAGCGCCGGCCTCGCCGTCTTCGCGGGCTTGGGCGGCGCGGACATCGGCGCTGGAGGCGCCAAGGCGCGGGTTTTCCTGAACGGCCCTGGAGACGTCACGGCCGAAAGCCGTGCGCGCCACGTTGTCGGTGACCCGGGCCTCGCGCTCGCCGACCGGGGCGTCGAAACTGTCCTCGATCGCGTCCAGATCCGGTGCCGTTGCGCAAGCACCCAGAAACGCCACAACGATCAGCGCCACCACCGCGCCCGGTCTGGCCAGCCGCCCACGTCGCCTTGGCGTCCCGGCCGCCAGACCGGCTGGCAGGCCGACCCTGTTCACACTGCTTGGCATTCCCGCTGACACCCCCCGGATGCACCCTGCTCTGCATACGACAGGCACCGGCGTCTTGTTAATCCCGCCAGGTGTTTTTCTTCCCTGTATCGCCACTTTTTTCTTCCGCTTGTGGCAGGTCTTCCTGCTGTTCTGCAGAGGCGAAGGGCGCCAGAACCTCTGGCAGGTCGCTTTCCTGGGCGTCGGCCAGCGCGTCGAAAAAGCCTGAAAGGGCTTCTTCCCGCTGCTGCGTCGCGGTTTCAGGCGCCGCTGGCGCCGCAGCCTGCGGCGCGGGTGCGGCGCGGGCACGGGCTTCGACATGCGAAAGGAAGGCCAGGTGGTGCAGTGACACCCCCTGCACGATCAGCAAGGCCAGCGCCCCGCAACGGTGCAGTGCGGCCAGATCGACCCGGCCCAGCGCGGCAAGGCGGTCGGTATCGGCGGTCATCAGCCCCTCGGCGGCCATGCTCAGGCCCTCTGGCGGCTGGTAGAGGCGCAGCAGGTTCCGCGACGCGATTGCGCGCATCGCCTCGCGGGTGCGCCCCTCGGCGGCGGCGCGTTTGCGGAAGAAATCGACAACCTGTTGCAGCGCCGGCGCCAGCGAGCCGTCAGCGTCGAAGAACGGCTCGTCCTGCGGATCGTCGGTGACTAGCCCGCTGCCTTCGTCAACAAGCAGGGCAAGCTGGTGGGCGCCGGCGCTTTGGGCGCTGAACGGATGCACCCGCAGGATCGACGGGATGTAGCTGCCCAACCAGGCGCCGTTGGGCGCGACGACCGCGCACTGGCCCTCGGCGGCCAGACGGGTCAGCGCGACTGGCCAGGGGCCGATGGCCGTTTGCATGAATAAGAAGGGCAGGGTGGCCGCGACCTGTTCATGTTCGCTCAGGACGATGGGCACCAGCCGGCGCCGGTGGATGAAATCATAGCTGGTGAAGCGCCGCCAGCGCCGCCCTGCGTGGCGGTCGGTGGCGACAGGCACCAGATCGGGCTCGGCGTGCGAACTGGCCTTGGGATCGTCCATGCGTCTTTCCGGGTCTGCTGGGGCTGGCGGGTAGAAAACAGGGGCGGCGCTGCCAATGCAACGCCGCCCCCCTGTGCTTCACGTCATGGGCATGACGCCCGGGCGATCAGGTCGTGTGAGCCTCGAAGCCCAAGATATTCGCCGCGCTGAAGCCCGAAAGGTCGCCCAGCCCCTCGAACACGGCATGCGGGACACCGGAGGCGTTGGCGAGTGCTTCGCCTTCGGCGTTCAGGCCGACGCCCATCAGCGCTGCATCCGTACCATCGCTGGCCAGAACGAACATGATGTCGCCATTGTTGATGCCGGTCAGTTCGTCCAGGATTCCGGTGAAGCTGTCGACGCTCAGGTCCGCCAGCGCCGTGGTGAACACCAGGAAGCCGACATTCTCGCCAACGGCACCGCCGCTTGTCACTTGGAAGTCAGTCGAGTCGCCCCTTGCCCCGGCAGGCAGTTCGCCGGTTACACCGATCCGATCCGGGGTGACGCCGCCGAGGTCGAACCCTAGAACAGTGTCGGAACCGTTGGCCACAGAGCCAACCTCGAAGATCACCGAGTGCACACCCGGCGCCGACATGTCGATCATGTCGTCACCACCACGGCCGCGGAGCACGCTGTCGATGCCCGCCACCGCCTCGATGCTGTCGTCCCCGTCGGTGCCGAGGAAATGAGCATAGGACCCGGCACCCTGCGAGGCCATGTCAAGCCGTATCACGCTGCTGTCGTCCTCGATGTTCATCCGGAACGAGACGAGTTGATCGCGCCCAGGCGTAAACGGGTCATCCGAGAATTCATCGACATCGACGAATCCGATGCTGCCGAGGACCAATCGACCGTCATCTACCTGGGACGAGTCGATCTGCGGCGGCAACAGGCCGGGATCGCGTGAAACGCCTCCGGCAAAGCTGATCTGGCTGGGATCGAAGGTCAGCGTCTCGCCCAGAGAAACACCGCCATCCGCCGGCAGTTCGCCGCGCGGATCGAACAGGACCGTGACCCTGACCGCCGAGTCCTCGACGGCGCCCGAGGTCATCAGGAACTGCGCCTCGCCATAGATCAGCACCGAGCCTTCGAAAGTCTCGGCCTCGCGCCCGGCCTCGTTGCTGCCGCTGGCCCTGATGTTGACGGTCTGTCCGGGCGCCAGCCCGTTGACGAAATCTGCCGGCAGCGGCAGTTCAAATCTGCCATCGGCCTGAACCGTCGCCTCTCCACTGAAGAGCGTGTTGCCTTCGGCATCCTCAAACTCGACCGTGACGGACTGGCCCTCTTCGATGCCGCGGGTCGTCCCATTGACGGATTCGTCGTTCGGGTCAAGATCGTTGGCATCAACGACGCCGTCATCCGGCAGTTCGATCGTGATGATCGGCTGGAAGTCGGTGGTGACAGACGTCGTATCAGTGGCCCCGGCGGCGGTGGCGACGATCTCGAACGCGCTCTCGTCGGCCAGACCGGACAGGATGTCGGCCGCAAAGCTGCCGGAAAAGGCGCCGTCGGCAATCACCGGGGTCAGCGTGCTGATGACGCCATCGGCGTCACGCAACTCGATCTCCACGGTCTCGCCATCGGCGATGTTGCGCACCATACCGCTGACTTCCAGATCGCTTTCGGCCGCCTCCAGGTCGATGACCAGATCGGCAGCCGGCGCCTGCAGCATGACCGCCGGCGCGGTATCGACCGTGATGCCGACACTGGCTTCGCCGACCGGGTTGCCTTCCAGCACCGCGCTGGCAGAGATGGTGGCCGCCCCGTCGCCCGGCAGTTCGTCAGGCTCATAGGACACCGACCAGTTGCCGCCCGCGCTGGCGGTGGTGGTCTTCTCCACCCCGTCCAGCGTCACGGTCACCGTCGAATCCGGCGCTGCGGTGCCGGCAACGTCCAGCCCCGCTGCCACCGCCGCCGCGTCCAGCGTGGTGTCGGCGTCCGGCTCGGTAATGGTGACCGGGATGAGGCTCAGATCGGCGGGCAGATCGGCGCTGTCGGTCGCGGTGTTGCCCGCCTCGTCAGACGCGGTGGCGCTGATTTCGACCATGGTGATTTCGTCATCAAGCGCTTCCAGATCGGCCTGCGGCACCGTGACCGACCAGGCACCATCGGCGCCGATCATGCCCATGTAGGTCTGCCCGGCGAAGGTGACGGTAACCTCGCGGCCTTCCTCGATGCCGTTGCTGGTGCCGGAAATCTGCAGATCCGAAAAGGTGTCGAGTGAGGTCAGTTCGCCACCCGCGATGGGCTCGGTGATCCCGATCTCGGCGACGAAGTCGGTGTCGAAGCTCGCCATGGCCTGCATGGCCGGGTTGCCTGCCGCATCCGCGACATCGGCCGTCACCGCGATGGTTTCACCGCTTTGCAGGTCCAGATCCGCCAGATCGTCCGCCGAAAGCGTCACCGACCAGGCGCCATCCTCGACCATGGTGGTGAAGGCGATGCCGTTGACGGTGACCGTGACTTCCTGCCCGTCCTCGGCGTCGGTGGTGCCGGAAATGGTCAGCGGCTGGCCCAGTTCCTCGGCGTTCAGCACATCGTCGGCGGTGATCGGCGTGTCGATGGCGATCGTCGGCGCGATGGTATCGATGTTGGCGGTGGCGGAGCCGCTGTCGACCTCTTCGCCCTCATCGTCGAACGCGACAAAGCTGATCGGCTGCTCGCCCTGCACACCGGCAAAGGTTGCCGGGTCCTGCCCGGGGATGCGCCATATCTGGTTGCCATCCAGAAATCCGGCCAGTTCAACGGCTTCATCGCCTTCACCGACGGTGACGGTCAGCGAGGTGGCGTCCGAACTCGGCCGTGTGCCGAACAGTTCGGAAACGCGGGTCTGGGTTGCGATCGTCGACAAATTGATGCCCACCGGATCAGGCTCCGGGGCAGGTGCCGGCGCCGGATCGCCACTGCTGCTGCTGCTTGCTGCGGCGGCCAGGGCGCCCGCGCCCAGAATGCCGGCGGCAATGGCCGCGCCGCCGGGGGCGCCGACATCGGGCGCAGCCTCGGCGCCGATAACATCCTCGACCATCTCCGCTGCGGCGCTGGAAATCTGGACGCTGCCATCGGGGCCCGTCCGCACATCGGCGGCCCCCACCATGATCATGCGCCCATCGGTCAGCACCAGTTGCGCGCTGCCATCAGCCGTGATCGAGGCGCTGCGCACACCGGCGATGCCACTGGCATCCACGAAGCCCTGGTCAGCCTGCGCTTCGGCCACCAGCGGCAACACCAGTGCTGCGGTGGTAATCATCCCGCCCGCCGCCAGTTTCTGCCGCTTTGCGATCCACTTCTGCACATAGGCCTTGCGTTCAGCCTGGGTTGCAACTGTAAGCGCCTGCGCTTTGTCGCGGGGATGATAGGTCATGATGCTCCCTCGTCCGTTATAAACCTACGCCTTCATGGCATACGCTTATGTGTTTCGGAAGGGTTCAAGTTTCCTGCGACGCTATTTTTCGGACCCGGACAGCAGAAAACTGCCGCAAACGGCCGGTTTTCCGGCGATGCCGGCCGCCAGGAACGACCGGAAATGCAACATGTTTTCCTTATCTTTTTTATGGACAGTGCGATTGAAGCGCCCCCGGATGGAGCGGGGCGGTCGTTCCTGGCTTTGGTCCCGGCAATATCGGCGCATGGGCGGCACCGTTGGCGCCGGCTGGCATCGGCTTGCGGATCAGGCTCCTTGCGCGGTTCGGCGGTATCTCTGCAGCAACGGACGCAGCGCCACGCGGGCGCGCAGGCGGGTGGCGGTCAGGTAGATACCGCCGATCTTGCGATGCAGAAACAGCGTTTGCGGCGGCGGGACATGGGTCAGTTCGCGCTCATTGCCCAGCGGTCGGCCCATGGCGCGCAGCCGCTCGATCAGATCGGCGCGGCCGAAATCGAAGGCTTCGGCCGCGCGCAGGGGCTCCATCGCGGTGTCGAACAGCTGCACGATCAGGTCCCGATGCGCCGGCGGCGTCCGGTCGCCGAAATAGCCGATACGCCCCATCAGGTCGCGGGCGGCGGTGTTGTCCCGGTCCAGCGCGGCGTTCAAGAGCGCGCGAAAATCCTTCGTCATGGCCGGGGTGATGGGCATGACCGCGCCGAAATCCAGCAGGCAGACACGGCCGGTTTCCGGGTCGAAACGGTAATTCGCCAGATTGGGATCGGTCTGCATCAGGCGGAAATCGAACAGCTCGCGCAGGACCAGATCGATCAGGTCAGCCGCCACGCGGTCGCGCAGGGCCTGCGGTGCCGTGGCCAGCGTGTCCAGCGGCTGGCTGTGCAGAAACTCCATTGCCAGCACCGATGGCGTGCAGAGGTCATCATGCAGCCCGGGCAGGGTGAAACGGTCTGATCCGGCCAGCAGGTTGCCGAACCTGGTAAGACTGCGCGCCTCGGTCGTGTAATCGGCCTCCTGGTGCAACTGATCGCGTGCGGCCTTCAGCATGGGGGCCAGGTCGATCCCCTGCCGCGCGGCGCCGGCCATGCGCAGCATCAGGCCCAGATTGTCGATATCGCTGTCGATACTGGCGCGGACGCCGGGATATTGCACCTTGATCGCCAGATCGTGCCCGCCGCGCGTCTGCGCCCGGTGCACCTGCCCGATGGATGCCGCCGCAAAGGGCCGCACGTCGAAGCGCGCGAAACGCCGCTGCCAGCCCGCGCCCCATTCGCGGTTCAGAACATCGCGCAACTGCGCGGGCGGCATGTGGCGGGCCTGAGACTGCAGCGCGGCAAGGGTTTGCGTCGTCTCTGGTGGCAGGATCAGCCCGCTGTCCATCGAGATCAGCTGCCCCAGTTTCATTGCCGCGCCGCGCATCCGGCCCAGACCCTGGGTCACGCGGCTGGCGGTGGCGGGGGTCAGCAGCAGGTTCGGCAGGCTGGGGCGGGTGCCGCGCGCCAGGTCGCGCGCCCCTTCCGCCAGCATGCCCCCCAGGACGCCCGAGGCCATGCCCCCCAGCCGCAACAGCCGCGCCGCGCGCGAAGCCGGGACGCTGGCCGGCGGCGGCAGGGGGCGATTGTCGTCGGACATGTCGTTCATGGCTGGCCTCGCGCTTTCATGGTCCAACAGATGGGGCGGCGGGGCGGCTTGGCCAGAGGGGTCAGCGTGGGGTCAGCCTCGGCCGCAGCGCCGGGTCGGTGGTGGCGCGGGTCAGGGCGGCGGTCATGGCGGCAGCGTCCAGCAGCATGACGCTGGCATCGGCGGTCCAGACCAGCGCGCAGTCGATCCGCCGGCCGGGGTAAAGCGGGGCCAGCAGGTGGTGATAGGCGGCCATCTGCCGCAACAGTCCGTCGGGCACCTGATCGGCGCTGGCGGGGACCCGGGCGTTGGTCTTGAAATCCACCGCCAGCACGCGATCCGGCATCACCAGCAGCCGGTCGATCACCCCCCAAAGCGGCACGCCCTGCCACTGGCCGGAAAGCGCGACCTCGGCCAGAGCATCCGGCCCGAAGAGATCGGCCAGCGCGGGGTGGTCCAGCACCGCCTGAACCTCGGCCATGATCGAGGCCGCGACGCAAGGGTCGGTGGCCGAAAGCAGGGCCTGCGCGGCGGTATCGCGGTCGGCGGGCGGCAGGGTGGGCAGGGTTTCCAGCAGCAGATGGGTGATCTGGCCACGCGTGAGGGCCGCTTCGGCCTCGGCCGGGTCCGGCGGCGTCCCGTCGTCGCCCGCCTCGCCCGGCAGCGCCTTGGCGCCGCCCAGCCCG
This sequence comes from Paracoccaceae bacterium, assembly GCA_007120685.1. Classification (GTDB taxonomy): domain Bacteria; phylum Pseudomonadota; class Alphaproteobacteria; order Rhodobacterales; family Rhodobacteraceae; genus Pararhodobacter. The sequence continues at coordinate 7,260 of SKNG01000039.1, forward strand.
GTGGGCGTCAGGGGCGC
>SKNG01000089.1 GCA_007120685.1 Paracoccaceae bacterium
CCACCCACCCCGCGCGGCCGAGCAGGCCGGTTCGTGCCCATGACAACGATCGACAAAGTGAAAAAGGTGGCGCAGAATGACTGAACCACTGCTATCCGTGCGCGACCTGATCGTCGAATTTCCCACCCGCCGGGGTACCTTAAGGGCAATCGACCGGGTGTCCTTCGACCTGAAGGAGGGCGAGGTGCTGGGCATGGTCGGCGAATCGGGCGCTGGCAAGTCGATCACCGGGGCCGCAATCATCGGCCTTATCGAACCCCCGGGCCGCATCGCCGGGGGCGAGGTCTGGCTGCGTGGCGAGCGGATCGACAACCTGCCCATGGAGCGCATGCGCCGCATCCGGGGCAAGCGCATCGGCATGGTGTTCCAGGACCCGCTGACCAGCCTGAACCCGCTCTACACCGTCGCGGACCAGTTGATCGAGACCATCCGCACCCATTTGCCGATCAGCGAGAAGGAGGCACGCAAACGCGCCGTGGCGCTGCTGGACCGCGTCGGCATCCCCGCCGCCGCGCGCCGCATCGACGACTATCCGCACCATTTCTCTGGCGGGATGCGCCAACGTGTGGTGATCGCGCTGGCGCTTTGCGCCGAGCCGGAACTGGTCATTGCCGACGAGCCCACCACGGCGCTGGATGTATCCGTGCAGGCCCAGATCATCGACGTACTGAAGGAGATCTGCGCCGAGCGCGGCGCCGCCGTGATGCTGATCACCCACGATATGGGCGTCATCGCCGAGACCGCCGACCGCGTGGCCGTGCTGTATGCCGGCCGCCTGGCCGAAATCGGCCCGGTGCGCGACGTGATCAAGCAGGCCGAGCACCCCTATACGGTAGGGCTGATGGGCTCGATCCCGACGCTGACGCAGACCAGCGACCGGCTGGTGCAGATCCCCGGTTCGATGCCCCGGCTGAACGCCATCCCGCAGGGCTGCGCCTTCAACCCGCGCTGCACGAAGGTCTTTGATCGCTGCCGAAAAGAGCGGCCCGAACCCCTGGACCGCGGTGCCGGTCGGCAGGTGGCCTGCTGGCTTTATGACCGGGCGGAGGCGCGCCATGGCTGACGCGCTGTTGCAGGTCCAGGGGCTGACACGCTATTTCGACGTCTCCAAACCCTGGTTGAACCGGGTGATCGAACGGTCGGAAAAGCAGTTCCTCACCGCCACCGCCGATGTCAGCTTCGACATCAAGCGCGGCGAGACCTTTGCGCTGGTGGGCGAGTCCGGGTCCGGCAAATCGACCATCGCCAAGATGATCGTCGGGCTGCTGGAGCCTTCGGCGGGCAAGATCGTCTTTGACGGGCAGGAGATGAACTTCCAGTCCGGCGCCGCCATGCGCGCGCTGCGCCGGCGCTTCCAGATGATCTTTCAGGACCCTTTCGCCAGCCTGAACCCGCGCTGGCACGTGGGCGACATCATCGCCGAGCCGATCCGCACCTTCGGCCTGATGCGCGGCGCGGCGGTGATGCGAGAGGTGGGGCGGCTGCTGGACGTGGTGGGCCTGTCGGCCACCGACGCCGCAAAATTCCCGCATGAATTCTCCGGCGGCCAGCGCCAGCGCATCGCCATCGCCCGGGCACTGTCGTCGCGACCGGAATTCATCGTCTGTGATGAGCCCACCTCGGCGCTGGACGTGTCGGTGCAGGCGCAAATCCTGAACCTGATGCGCGATCTGCAGGATGAATTCGGCCTGACCTATCTGCTGATCAGCCATGACCTGTCGGTGGTGCGGCACATGTCGAACCGCATCGGCGTGCTGTATCTGGGCCGACTGGTCGAAGTGGCGGACGGCAAGAAACTCTTCACCGACCCGCAGCATCCCTACAGCCGCATGCTGCTCGATGCAGTGCCGGATCTGGAGCTTTCCGGCCGCCGCCGCCGCCAGGTGGAAGGGGAGATTCCCAACCCCATCTCGCCCCCGCCCGGCTGTGCCTTCCATCCGCGCTGCCCGCTGGCCTTTGATCACTGCCGGGCCGAGGTGCCGCATCCGATGCCGACCCCCGGCGGCCAGGCAGCCTGCTTCGCGATCGGCAAACCCGGCTGACGGGACCGGACCGGAAACCGGACCCGCCCTTCTTTGCTCCTCAAATATCCCGGGGGGTGAATTGGCCAAAGGCCAAGAGGGGGGCAGCGCCCCCCTGCCCCGCTGCCCGCGCCCCGCTCAAGCGTGGATCGCCCCATCGCCACAGGCCAGCGCCGCCTCACGCATCGCTTCCGAAAAGGTCGGATGCGCATGACAGGTGCGCGCCAGATCCTCGGCCGACGCGCCGAATTCCATCGCCACGCAGACCTCGTGGATCAGATCGCCCGCCATCGGGCCGATGACATGCGCGCCCAGAATGCGGTCGGTTTCCTTGTCGGCGAGGATCTTCACGAACCCTTCGCCCTGGAACACCGCCTTGGCGCGGCCGTTACCCATGAAGCTGAACTTGCCGGTCTTGTAGGTGCGCCCGGCCTCCTTCAGGCTCTCCTCGGTCTCGCCGACCGAGGCGACCTCGGGCGTTGTGTAGATCACGCCCGGGATAACGCCGTAGTTCACGTGGCCCGCCTGCCCGGCCAGCATTTCGGCCACGGCCATGCCCTCATCCTCCGCCTTGTGCGCCAGCATCGGCCCCTCGATCACATCGCCGATCGCGTAGACCCCCTCGACCGAGGTTGCCCAATGCCCGTCGGTGGCGATCTGGCCACGCTTTGTCAGCTCCACGCCCAGCTTGTCCAGCCCCAGCCCTTCGGTAAAGGGCTTGCGCCCGGTGGCGACCAGCACGCAATCGGTTTCCAGCACATGCTCGCTGTCGTCCTTGCGCAGTTGGTAGGCGACACTGGCCTTGCCCCGCTTCACCGTCACCCCCTGCACGGCCGCGCCGAGGATGAAGTCCATCCCCTGTTTCTTCAGGATGCGCTGGAAGGTCTTGGCGACCTCGGCGTCATTGCCCGGGATCAGGCGGTCCAGATATTCGATGACCGTCACCTCGGTGCCCAGCCGCGCATAGACCGAACCCATCTCCAGCCCGATCACCCCGCCGCCAATGACCACCATCTTCTTCGGCAGCTTCTCCAGCGCCAGCGCGCCGGTGGAGGTGACAACGGTCTTTTCGTCGATTTCCACCCCCGGCAGGCTGGCGGGCTCCGAGCCCGAGGCAATCACAATGTGCTTCGCCTCATGGGTTTCGTCGCCGACCTGCACCTTGCCGGCATCCGGGATGCTGGCCCAGCCCTTCAGCCAGGTCACCTTGTTCTTCTTGAACAGGAATTCAATGCCCTTGGTGTTCTGGCCGATGACATCGTCTTTATACGCCAGCATCTTTTTCCAGTCGACCTTCGGCTTGGCGCCGATCAGGCCCATCTTGTCGAAGTTCTCCTGCGCCTCGTGCAGGCTGTGGGTGGCATGCAGCAGCGCCTTCGAGGGGATGCAGCCGACGTTCAGGCAGGTGCCGCCCAGGGTCTCGCGCCCCTCGGCCACGGCGACCTTCAGGCCCAGTTGCGCGGCGCGGATGGCGCAGACATAGCCGCCGGGGCCGGCGCCGATGACGATCAGGTCGAATTGGGCCATGGGGTGGTCTCCTGTGATGGCGGGGGCAGGGGGGCTGTCAGCCCCCCTCTGGGCCTGCGGCCCATTCACCCCCTGAGAGTATTTCGGGCAAGATGAGGGGTCAGAGCAGGGCGGCGAGCAGCATGCCGAGCGTGGCGAAGAACCCGACCCCCCAGATGACCGAGCGCCAGGGCACCCAGCCGAAGACGTAGGACGGGATGTAGAGGATGCGGACGGCCAGGAACACCCAGCCGCAGGCGGCGGTGAAAGCACTGGACTGGCCGGACAGGGTGATCACGACCACCGCGACGGTGAACAGGATTAACCCTTCGAAATGGTTGTTGAGCGCGCGTTGCAGCCGGCCCGCCTTGCCGTGCAGCGGGCGGTTCTCGTCGCGCGGCGAGGTGGAATAGCCGAGGCCCACCTGCAGATTGGCAGCGAGCGAGAACATGGCGTATTGGGCGAATTGCAAAAGGCCCACAAGGGCGAGGGCAGTCAGTTCCGGGGTCATGTCACAAGCACTCCGATCAGCATGAGGACAAGGCCTATGCCGGCAATCAGCCAACATGTCGTGCGCGCCCAGGGCAGCGCCGAAAGATAGGCCGGCAAATAGGTCGCGCGCCCGCCAAGATAGACGACCATCCCCGTCTCGGCCAACCCGCTTCCGTCCGTGACATGGACCGCCAACATCAGCGCCAGGAAGACCGGCGCTGTCTCCAGGAAGTTGCGCAGCGCGCGCTCGGCACGGGCGGCCATCGGGCCGGGCGAGACCGGTGCGTCACGCGGGCTGATCGTCCAGGCATTGCCCACCGATGCCTTCAGCAACATGGAATGCGCACCGATATGAAACAGCGCAAGGAACGCGAAGGCGGCCAGCGCCAGAACGAAGGGATCGCCGGTCATTCTATCCCCTGATAGGCGTTACAGATCCAGCAGCAGACGTTGCGGGTCTTCCAGCGCCTCCTTGACGCGCACCAGGAAGGTCACCGCGCCCTTGCCGTCGACGATGCGGTGATCGTAGCTCAGCGCCAGATACATCATCGGGCGGATGACGATCTGGCCCTGCACCACCATCGGCCGCTCCTGGATCTTGTGCATGCCAAGAATGCCCGATTGCGGCGGGTTCAGGATCGGCGAGGACATCAGCGAGCCGTAGACACCGCCGTTGGAGATGGTGAAAGACCCACCCTGCATCTCGGCCATGCCCAGCTTGCCGTCGCGCGCCCGCAGGCCCAGTTCGGATATCTTCTTCTCGATAGCCGCGAAACCCATCTGGTCGGCGTCGCGCACCACCGGCACCACCAGACCCGAGGGCGTGCCCACCGCCACGCCCATATGAACGTAGTTCTTGTAGACCACATCGGTGCCGTCGATCTCGGCATTCACCTCGGGCACTTCCTTCAGCGCGTGGCAGCAGGCGCGCACGAAGAAGGACATGAAACCCATCTTCACGCCGTGCTTCTTCTCGAAGGCGCCCTTGTATTCGTTGCGCAACGCCATCACCGCCGACATGTCGACCTCGTTATAGGTCGTCAGCATCGCGGCGGTGTTCTGGGCGTCCTTCAGCCGGCGCGCGATGGTCTGGCGCAGACGGGTCATCTTCACCCGCTCCTCGCGCGCGGCATCCTCCGCCGGGACCGGCCCCCGTGGCGGGGACGCGGGGGCGGGGGCAGCGGGGGCGGGCACGGTCGCCGAAGGCGCCGGGGCCGACGCCGCGGCCGCAATCGCCTTTTGCACATCCTCCTTCATCACCCGCCCGTCGCGGCCGGTGCCGGAAACCTGTTCCCGGTCCAGACCGTGCTCGGCCATCATCTTCTTGGCCGAGGGCGCATCCTCGACATCCTTGCCAGTTTCCTTGGTGGCCGGGGCCGGCGCCTCGGCCTGCGCAGGCTTCCGGGCCGCGCCCGAGGCGCCACCGATCACCGCCAGTTGGGCGCCGGCCGATACCGTGCTGCCGGCCTCGGCCATGATCTCGCTCAACACCCCGGCCACCGGGGCCGGCACCTCCACTGACACCTTGTCGGTCTCCAACTCGCACAGCATCTCGTCGGCGGCGACCTTGTCACCCACCTTCTTGAACCAGGTCGCCACCGTCGCCTCGGTCACGCTCTCGCCCAGCGTCGGCACCATCACCGGCACCGCCCCGTCGCCCTCTGGCGCCTCATCCGCAGCAGCTTCGGCGTCGGTCTTCGCCGGTGCAGGTCGAGGCTCGGGCGTCTCGGGCCCCGCTGCGCCTGCCTCGGCAATCACCGCCAGCAGCGCATCAACCCCAACCGTCTCGCCCTCGGCCGCCACGATCTCTGCCAGCTTGCCAGCCGCCGGCGACGGCACTTCCACCGTCACCTTGTCGGTCTCCAACTCGCACAGCATCTCGTCCACCGCGATGGCATCGCCCGGCTTCTTGAACCAGGTCGCCACAGTGGCCTCGGATACGCTTTCGCCCAGGGTGGGCACGCGGACTTCGGTACTCATTCTGTCACTTCCCTTCAATCGTCAGCGCTTCGTCAACCAGCGCTTCCTGTTGTGCCTTGTGTCTTGACGCCAGCCCTGTCGCCGGCGAGGCCGAGGCGGCGCGGCCCACGTAGCGCGGCCGCTTGTGCGCCGCGTCGAACTGGCCCAATGTCCATTCCAGCCAGGGGTCGATGAAGCTCCAGGCACCCTGGTTCTTCGGTTCCTCCTGGCACCAGACCACCTCGGCCTGAGCAAACCGCGCCAGTTCGGCGCGCAGCGATTGCGTGGGCACCGGGTAAAGCTGTTCGACGCGCAAGAGATACACATCGTCGATGCCGCGCTTGTCGCGCTCGGCCAGCAGGTCGTAATAGACCTTGCCGGAACACAGCACCACGCGCCGGATTTCGGCATCGGGTTTCAGCTTCGTGTCGGAATTGCCCTTCTCGGCGTCATCCCACAGCACCCGGTGGAAGGTGGAGCCATCGGTGAAATCCTCGGCCCGGTTGATGCAGAGCGGATGGCGCAGCAGCGATTTCGGCGTCATCAGGATCAGCGGCTTGCGGAAATCCCGGTGCAACTGCCGGCGCAGGATGTGGAAGTAATTCGCCGGGGTCGAGCAATTGGCGATGATCCAGTTCTCCTCGGCCGAGTTCTGCAGGAAGCGTTCCAGCCGGGCCGAGCTGTGTTCCGGCCCCTGCCCCTCGAACCCATGTGGCAGCAGGCAGACCAGCCCCGACATGCGCAGCCATTTCGATTCGCCCGAACTGATGAACTGGTCGAACATGATCTGCGCGCCGTTGGCGAAATCGCCGAACTGTGCCTCCCAAAGGGTCAACGCATTCGGTTCTGCCAGCGAATAGCCATATTCGAACCCCAGCACGGCATATTCGCTGAGCATCGAATCGATGACCTCATAGCGTGCCTGGCCCGACTTGATGTGGTTCAGCGGGTAATAGCGTTCCTCGGTCTGCTGGTCGATCAGGCCGGAATGGCGCTGGCTGAAGGTGCCGCGCGTGCTGTCCTGCCCGGCCAGCCGCACCGGATAGCCCTCGACCAGCAGCGAGCCGAAGGCCAGCGCCTCGGCCGTGGCCCAGTCGAACCCCTCGCCGGTCTGAAACATCTTCTTCTTGGCGTCCAGTTGCCGCGCCACCGTGCGGTGGATGGAAAAATCTGACGGATAGCTGGTCAGCGCCCGGCCGACCTCCTGAAAGGTCTCCTGCGTGATCCAGGTCTGGCCGCGCTGGTATTCCTCCTGAACCTTCGGGCGCATCGCCTTCCAGCGGCCATCCAGCC
>SKNG01000065.1 GCA_007120685.1 Paracoccaceae bacterium
ACCCCACGGCCTGGCTGACCCAGACCCTCGAGCGCATCGCCAACCAATGGCCAAGCGCCGAAATCGACGCCCTCATGCCCTGGAACTACACGCCCTGAACGGCCTCAGCTTCCCGCTTACGCTTGGCCGGAGGTATCTCTGTACCACGGGCCGTTTCGCGTTTTACGTCAACGCCACGTCAACACCACAACAGAAAAACCGCATTCGCGTGCAATGGCGCGCATTCGACGCCATTCGCGTGCATCAGGCCCGGCAATTTTGAGCATGTCTGGCTGTGATCCATTGGCTCAAGGTCTTCGACTCTGCTGCGGTGAACCCCGTCGATATGCCGTCCGCGATGCGATGCATCATCGCCCGATCGTCGTGGGTGGTTGACTTCGCTGGCCAGGATGACCGGAAATGCCCACAGGCATAGCTGAACCCCCCTGCCCAGTCGCGCTTAGCCATGGACTTGCGCTTGGTCATCGCCGAGGCGAACGCGGCCGGGTTCTCGGCCTGCTCGACGCAGGCGTTGGCGCGCATCAGGATCAGATCGGCGGAGCGCTGGATGCTGTCTGGTGTCAGGCCGGCAACGGCGCTGCCGAGGATCTCGGGCAGCCATTTGTTCGGGGCGATCACCTTCGGTGCGAGGGTGACCGCCATCAGGAAGCCGTCGATCCAGTCCGCCGTGATCGCCGTGTCCTTGACCATCCGCGCCAGCTCTCCCTTGCGTTCCGGTTTCGGCATCTGAGGTTCGACCATTTCGATCCATTCTTCCGGCGTTGCGCCCTGGTCTGTGTCCGGGTCGTCGAACACCCAGGCCTCGATGGTCTGCTCGTGCACATCGAGCATCACCGGGATCTTCTTCAACGCGCGCCCTTCCAGCAGCGCGAGCGCCGTGGCCGTGAAGCTGTCGGCGTCCGGATGGCCCGCTGCGGCGAGCACCTCTGCTGCCCGCGCCACCAGGCGCGCCCAATAGTCGCGACGAGTCTCGATCCATCGCCAGAGGGCGGCCTCCACCCCGCGCGGACCGCGCGTGCCCTCCAGCACCTCATGCGCGGGGTCGCTTTCCTCGAACCAGCTCTGGATGATGTCGTGGCGGTTCCACCAGTCTTCACTGGCGTTGATCAGCTTGCCGCGGGCCTGCGCAGAGAGGGTGCGCAGCCGAGCCGCTGCGGGCAAGGACTCGATCAGCGCTTCGGTCGTGATGGTCTCTGCGCGCAGCGGGTCGAACCCGCAGAGCTCGGCAATCTCGATCAGCCCCGGGGCGGGGGGAAGCCCCGCCGCCAGTCCATCGCCCAGCGCCATCGACAGCGCGCGCAGCGTCCAGGTCGCGGGCACGGGGACGGCGCCGGTCTCGTCCTTGATGCGCTGGATCAGGGCCTTCTGCTCGCTGGCCGAGCGGCAGGGGATGGTATAAGCGTCCTTGACCCCATGGCCCTGCTTCAAAAGCAGCATCGCCACTTTCCGGGCACTGCCCTGTTGCAGCGCGATCATGATGCTTTGCGCGCCGCCCCCATCGGGCAGCGTGGCCAGGACGGAATGGATCGTCCAGGGCGCCGGAGTGTCGCCTCCCGTCAGGCCGGACCGCATCGACAGATTCACGGCCTTGTCGACCAGGCCGCGCGCTTCGTCCGGCGGCATCCAGTTGCGCAGCACCACGACCGAGCGCGCCAGCTCGCGCGGGAGTGTGCCGCTTGCGGCCCGGTCTGCCAGCGCCCCGGCGGCCGCCATGCGGATCGCGGTGTCCCGGTCGAGCAGCCAGAAGCACGTCAGCCGCGCATGGATGGGTTCGGGGCGTTCGGCCGACAGCATGACGACATAGGTGCGCATGTCAGCCGGCATCGCCGGAAAGGTCTCGGTCATGGCCGCATGCAGCGCAAAGACATCGCCCTCGGCCTGATCGATCAGGCTGCGGAACAGATCTTCCAGCATCGCCTCCGCCTCGGCGCGGTTGCGTATGCCGGGTGATAGGCCTGTCCTCTCGATGTCGGCCGCAGAAATCTCCAGCGCTCCCGGCGCTGCCAGTCCGTTTCGCGCCCAGGCGCTGGCAAGGAGCATGCGATGGAACGGAGACAACCTGTCCTGACCGGCCGCCAGTTCCACCGCATCCGTCACAGCCTGCAGGAAGGCGCTGCCGCGCTTCTTGCGGTTCTCGCTGGCGATGCGGGCGGCGTCCAGCGCCGAGCTCAGCAGTTCGGCCAGCGGCTCCAGCTCCGGCGCGGACTCCTCGGCAGCACATATCCGCGCGATCAGCTGACCGCCCAGCGCCGGCCGATGAAGCACTGCGGAACTGACGTGGTCGAGAACCTCGCGGCGCGCGCTATCGTCTTCGCGCAGCCGCGCCAGTTCCGCCAACATTGTCTCAAGCTGTCCTTCCGCCACGCCGTTCCGCCCTCTGAATCACGCCATGCCTTGATGACACCTTATGCGTCGGCCTGGGAATTGTCACCGAGGCGCATTCCGACGCCAGCGCCGCGTGTTGGTTCTACCGGTTCTGAACCGAAGGAAAGGCGCCCGGCGAGGGCGCCCGAAACGGGTATCGCCATCCGGGTGTCACGCCGCGACCCGTATCTGTTCGCAGATGCAGCAACGTGAACGGCCCTTTGCCGCCGCTCAGCTGCGTCCCATTGCTGCAGCGCGACCAACCTGAAGCGGTCGGTCATGCTCTGGCGCAGCAGAACAGCAGCCGAATGCCGGTAGCGGACAGGACCTTCGTTCAATCAGATGCCCGTGAATGGTAGGCTGCGGGCGATTTGGCCGTAGTGTCAACTCGGAATCGCCTCGACATACCAGTAACAGAGTGAATGGCCGCTATTTTCACCGACGCGAAACCAGCCGGAGCATCTGTCGCCCCACTGGCACAACTGCATTACTGGCGCGCTCAATGGCCGTAGAGCGCCAGATAAATACCGAACCCACCGACCAGGATCAGGCTGCAGGCCCAGACCAAGTCCAGATTAAACCAGGTCCGCGACAGGAATTTCAGCCCGAAATAGAAATAGATCGCCACAGCGATCACGCCCCCTGCGACTGTCATCGCCAGCGTATGGGCAAAGGCCACAACAAAGGCCGAGGCGACATTCTGCCCCATCAGATCGCGCGCAGCTTCGTGCCCCGCATCGCCGAGATCAGCCTGACAGATCCCGAGATAGATCGGTACCAGCATCAACCCCGCACCATGCGCCATGGCAGCCAAAAATGACCACAACACCAACTTAGAGGGCGCGACGCGGGCCAGAAACCGTGGATGTCGTCGATTGACCAGCAGATAAAGCCCCATGCTCGCCACCAGCGCGCCCGCGCCGACGCGCAGTTCGGTCTCCCAGTCGATCAGGGCGGTCATCATCGAAAACGGTAGCAGGATCGCCAGCATCGCCAGCAGATGCCCAAAGGCCAGCGCCCCGATGGCCTGTGCCATCGCGCGGTGCCGCCCCTGCATCAGCCCGGCCGAGACTGCCAAGGGCCAGCCCATGCCCGGATTGACGCCGTGATAGACGCCCGAGAGGATGACGGCGCTCCAGAGCGCCGTCAGAGTGGTCGCATCAAGTTCCATTCAGACGTTGGGGTAACAGAAGCTGTCGGTCGAGCAGTCGCCGCCTTCCAGTCGGATCTGGTGCGCGCGGTAGCCTTCGGGGAACGTGACATAGAACTCCTTGTCCAGCGTCAGCCCGCCGTTTTCGCCGACATGGGCCATGACCATCTGCCCGCCTTCCTGCCCCGGATAGAACTGTTCGTCCCAGGTGGAATAGAGCGAGTTGGTCCAGTAGACGCGCTTGCCGTCGCGGCTGATCTCGACCATCTGCGGGCCGAAGACATACTCCCCGCCATTTGGGTGCTTGGTGCCCCGCGCAATCCCGCCGAGTTCCACCTTGCCGGTGAGCCTTGGGTTCATCGGGTCCGAGACGTCGTATTGATGCATCTCGCCCAAGCCCCAGCAGGACACATAGAGAAACCGGTCATCGAGGCTCAGGTCGATATCGGTGATCAGGGGCGGCACCGCACCGAAACCCTGCAGGAGCGGCGGCAGGTTTTCGGGGTCTTCGGGGCGCGGGTCGATGGTGATGGTCTTCTTTGAATGCCACTTGCCGTCCTCGCCCCGCCACCAGGTGAAGATCGCGCCCTGCAGATTGGTCGTGTCCACCACCACGCCGCAGAAGCCATGCGATTTCTTGGGGTCATGCGCGGGGCGGATTTCCAGCGCCATCTGGTAGTTTTCGCCGAAATCGATGGTCTGGATGTTCTTGCGCTTGCGCAGGTCCCAGAAATGGATCGAATGGCCGTATTTGTTGCCCAGCAACTCCTCGGGCACCACGCCGTTCTCGAACTGCGGCGGCAGCCCCCATTCGGAACTGACCATGTAATCCTGCGGCAGGTTCCACCAGAAATCGTAATGCTTTTCCTGCTTGCCGCGGTCGATCTCATACCGCCCGATGATCTCGAAGGTCTCGCAATCCATGATGAAGATGCCCGGCGGGCCGTCCATGCCGTCCTCGCCACCGCCGCCAAGGGTCGAGACATAGATGCCCTCGGGCCCGCAATGGATGGTGTGGGGGCGCGAATAGCCGGTCTTGGCGAGCACTTCATCGGGCTCTATGATCTTGTGGATCTGCGGGTCCATCGGGTCCTTCACGTCGATCACATAGATGCGCGAAGAGCGGATGCCCGGCACGATCAGATAGCGCCGCTCCAGAAACGCGTGGCCTGACAGCGGCGAGAGCGCCGAGGAACAGGCGTTCCAGCCAAAATGATGGAACTCGTCCCCCTTGTTCGGCATGATCAACGTCTTGACGACCTTGCCGAACTTGTCGGATCTTGGGTCAAGGTCCACGGTGGCGAGCCCGTCGGGCTGCGACCCGTCGGGGCTGAGCATCACCACGAAGCCATAGGTTTCCACCGGCGCCTGCATGGCAAGCTGCGCGGTGGCGTGGAATGTCGGGTCTGGTCTCAGATTCATGGCGTCCTCCCTTGAATGAACCGGCCGCTCCCGGGCCGGGCTGGTCGTGCTCCTCCGTCAAGTCACAAACAGGCCGGGGCCTCCTCAAACCTCGGCCACGTTGCACAGTTGAATGGCCCCGCTGACACGGTTGGCCAGATCGATAAGGTGGTGTCCGATGTCATCCCGGCGCGCCGTGCCGAAGCGCCGGATCGGCCCCACGGCGCCGACGCTGAAGATCGCGCCGATATTGCCGATCATCACGGGCGCGGCGACGCTGGCAATGCCCACGTCGATCTCCTGATCGCAATCGGCAAAGCCACGCTTGCGGATACGGTCGAAATCCGCGCGCAACTCGTTGTCGCTGGTCATGGTGTGTTCGGTATAGGCTTTCAGGCTGCCAGTGATGATGCTGGCCTGAAATTCGGGCTCGGCGAAGGCGGCGATGGCCTTGGAGCAGGAGCAGGCGTGCATCGGGCGCACGCCAAGGCCGGGGTGGATATAGGCGCGGGCCGGATCGTCCGGGGTTTCGGCGTGGATGATCTCCACCTGTTTGTTGCGGAACCGCGACAGGAAAACGGTCTCGTTGAACTGCACAGCCGCGGCCTTGAGCAGCGGGGCGGCAGCGCGCCGGACATCCACGTCAGACTTGCCCAGCAGCGCGATGCGGATCAACCGCTCGCCAATCACCACGCGCCCGTCGCCTGAAGGCGCGTCGGCCAGCCCGAAGTCCTGCAGTGTCTGCAATAGCCGGTAGCAGGTTGGTTTGGGGTAGCCTGTCGCCTTCTGGACCTCGGATGCCGAAACCGGCCGCCCGGCAACAGCGATGATCTCTAGGATATTGATCAAGCGCTCCAGATGCATATTGACCGAATCGATCCACGTTGTGAGACTTTGTCTTGAAATACGATACAGTCCAGATATGACGCAAGGATAATCATGGAGGAGACGATGATGCGCACGCGAGCTGCCGTAGCCCTTGAGGCCGGGAAACCGCTGGAGGTGATGGAGGTCAATCTTGATGGGCCGAAGGCGGGCGAGGTGCTGGTGGAGATCAAGGCCACCGGCATCTGCCATACCGATGAATTCACCCGCTCTGGCGCGGACCCGGAAGGGCTGTTTCCGTCCATTCTGGGCCATGAGGGCGCGGGTGTCGTGGTCGAGGTGGGCGAGGGGGTGACGACGCTGAAGCCTGGCGATCATGTGATCCCGCTCTACACGCCCGAATGTCGCCAGTGTTATTCCTGCCGGTCGGGCAAGACCAACCTCTGCACTGCCATCCGCAACACCCAGGGTCAGGGGCTTATGCCCGACGGAACAACGCGGTTTTCGATGCTCGATGGCACGCCGATTTACCACTATATGGGCTGCTCGACCTTCGCCAATCATACGGTCATGCCGGAAATCGCGCTGGCCAAGGTGCGCGAGGACGCGCCTTTCGACAAGATCTGCTACATTGGCTGCGGGGTGACCACCGGTATAGGCGCGGTGATCAACACAGCCGGTGTCGAGATCGGATCGACCGCCGCCGTGTTCGGGCTGGGCGGTATCGGGCTGAATGTCATTCAGGGCCTGCGCATGGCGGGTGCGGATATGATCATCGGGGTCGACCTGAACGACAGCAAGGCCGAGATGGCGCGCAAATTCGGGATGACGCATTTCATCAACCCCGGACAGGTTGAAAACGTTGTGGCCGAGATCGTGAAACTGACCCAGCGCGGGGAAGATGCAATCGGCGGCGTGGATTACAGCTTTGACGCCACCGGCAACGTGCAGGTGATGCGCGACGCGCTGGAATGCAGCCACCGCGGCTGGGGCATGTCGGTGATCATCGGCGTGGCCCCGGCAGGCGCCGAGATCAGCACGCGGCCGTTCCAGCTTGTCACGGGCCGGGTCTGGAAGGGCACGGCGTTCGGCGGCGCAAAGGGGCGTTCGGATGTTCCGCGCTTCGTCGACTGGTACATGGACGGCAAGATCGAAATCGACCCCATGATCACCCACAAGCTGACGCTCGATCAGATCAACGAGGGTTTCGACCTGATGCATGCCGGAAAATCCATCCGCGCCGTGGTGGAGTTCTGAGCCCTTGAAGGATTGAGCGCAAGTCACGCGAGCTGTGCGCAAGCTGCGCGAGCTGCTTCCGGCGCGCGCAGCTTTTCGGTCCTATTTGCGACCCAGCATGATTACGCCTGCACGCCCAGATGGTGAAGTCATAGAATTGCTGGAAATTGTGGAGGGGCGCTGCCCTACTGGGAGGTGACATCACCACCTATGCCGGTTGCCGCCGGCGCCAGCGAGGGAGCACCCCATGAACAGGAGAATA
>SKNG01000273.1 GCA_007120685.1 Paracoccaceae bacterium
CAGATGTTTTCGCCCATACGGCGGTCGATCTTGTACTTGGCAGCGGTGCGCTTGGTCACGGCTGATCTCCTTCTCGTGCAGCCCACGGACGGGGCGGAAAAGGGCGTTGTCCTCCTCCCCCGTGAGTGGCGCCACGCGCCGGGGGCGACAGGTTTCCCCTTGCGGGGTCCACCAACACCAATGAATGCAGCCCGGGCAACACGCCCGGGAACGCGCGGCTTATACAGCCGCCGCAGCCGGTGTCAACCGCGCCTGCCCCGGCAACCGAGGTCTGTCCATTCGGCCTCAGGAACCAGAACACCGCCGAAGACGGGCCTTCGAAAGCTCGTCTGGACGCGCCTTCGAAGGCGCGTTTCCCGCGATGGCCCAAGCGCTGGAAGGAATGAACACCACGCGAGCCTCTTGGCGCGCCGTGAAGGGGAAAAATGCAATCCCCCTGCCGTGGCAGCGCCGCGCTCGACCGGCAGCCCTCAGGCCATCGCGTGACGCAGGATCTGGGCCTCGGCCGTGTTCAGGCAGCGCCGCGCCTCGGGGCCCAGGCGCTGCGGATCGGCCACCAGCCCCGGACAGGCGCGCTCGATCGACCGCGCGTGCCATTTCAGCACATCGGGATCGGTCAGCGCGGGGTGAAAGCTCTCGCAAGCCAGACCGTTGGCCACAATGATCTGATGACCGGGGAACATCAGATGCACATAGGTGACACCGGGCAGCGAGAAGTCCCGTCGCACCCGGCGCCCGTCTTCCAGATCGGCGGCGGCGACCAGCACCTCGTCACTGTTGAACAGCGCCTCGGGGTCGCGCATCAGCAATCTGTGGCCGGGCGAGACCACCAGATCACCCTCTGGCGCGCGGCTGCCCAGGGTTCCGGCAGCGATGCGCACCGGGCGCAGGCGGGGATGCAGGAATAGCTCGGCACCGCTGAGTTGCGTCTCGCCACGCCAGATCACCGGCTGCGCGCCGTTGTCGCGGGTCGCTACCAGATCGCCCGGCATCAGAGCCTCGATCGGGCGCGGCCCTTGCGGCGTGTCGATGCGGGTGCCCGGCAGGAAGCAGATGACACCGGCCGCGCGCCGCCTGGCGGGCTCTGGCGGGCGCCAGGCGCAGACCCAAAGCTCGCGCCCTTCAGGCGGCAGGAAAGGGGCAAAGGCGGCCAGCGTTCCGGCACCGCGCCGGATCAGCCGGGCATGATAAAGGCGGTGGCCGTCGGTCAGTGCAAAGCTGTCAGGCGGCAGGTCCGCCGGCGCCAGAAAGGCGCTGTCCTCGGCCTGCGTGGGCAGAGGTTCGGGTTCGGCCAGGCGTTGCACGCGTCCGATCCGACGGCGTGCGCGGCTGCGCACATCCGAGGTGCGAAGCGTCGTTTCCAGCCACAGGGCAGCCGGCCCCGGGTCCAGCTTGACTGCCGTCCCCTGCCAGCGCCATGTCATGCCCGCAGCCATCATTTCGGGCGCAAGCCCCTGTTCTTCGCCAAGGGTGACCTGCGCCCAGTCCACCGCGAACACGCCGCGGAAACCGGAAGTCCTGCTCATCTGCCTGCCTGTTTTCCTTATTTTGCAGGGAAACTAGCAGGAAAAAAACGAACTGCCCAGAAAAACCTGAGAACCGCAGTCAGCCGCGATGACCGGCGCGCCAACGGGCTGCGCCCGCCACTGCACGCCCGCCAGCTGCCCTTCTAGAGCGACAGCAACCGATCCCGGAACACGTGGCGGACGATATCGTCGCGCTCGATCCCGCGGGCGGCGAGTTCGGCATCGCTGAGCGCTTCCAGATACTCGATCTCGGCCCGCCGCGCCCGGCGATTGGCATAGGCCTCCAGCCGGTCTGAGAGCCGTGCCAGCTTCACCTCGACGGACTGACGAAGCGATGCCGAAAGATTGGTGTTGTTGATGTAGGCCATTTCGGAAACCCCTTTTGTCGGCGTGGTTTCCTCCCTTGGGGCGCAAGATAGGACATTGATGCTGCCCTATCCACCGCCACCACCGAAAAGCCGGCTTGCGCCACGGACATGGCTGTTCTCACCCTGCCACCTGCGCGGGCAACCCAGCCCATCCAGGGGGCAGCGTTGCGCTGCCCGGCGCCCCGCCCTAATGTTTGCGACGTTCACGGCGAAGGAAAACCACGATGTCGGAAAAGATGATCCTGATTGCTGGCGGCGGTATCGGCGGCTTGAGCCTGGCGCTGACCCTGCACCAGATCGGCCTGCGCTGTATCGTGTTCGAATCGGCAACCGAGATGAAGCCGATGGGCGTCGGCATCAACATCCAGCCCAACGCGGTGCGCGAGTTGTTCGATCTGGGCCTCGATGCCGGCACCTTGGACAAGGTGGGCCTGCCGGCGCGGGAATGGGCGCTGGTGGGGCTGAACGGCAACGACATCCATGCCGAACCGCGCGGGCTGGAAGCGGGTTATCGCTGGCCGCAATACGCCGTGCACCGTGGCGAATTTCACATGCTGCTTTACCGGCAGGTGATCGAACGGCTGGGGGCGGATGCCGTGCGCCTTGGCACCCGGGTCACCGGCTATGC
Source organism: Paracoccaceae bacterium (assembly GCA_007120685.1). Lineage (GTDB taxonomy): Bacteria > Pseudomonadota > Alphaproteobacteria > Rhodobacterales > Rhodobacteraceae > Pararhodobacter. Next base: position 2,523 of record SKNG01000273.1, read on the forward strand.
CCCTGGCGAAGACGGTGACGTGCGGGTCACGCTGACGCAGGTCGATGGCAGCACGGGGTCGGCGCGCGGGGCGCTGCTGATCGGCGCCGATGGCATTCATTCGGCGGTGCGCGCACAGATGCACCCGGATCAGCCGCCGATCCACTGGGGCGGTGTGCTGATGTGGCGCGGCACGGTGCGCGACCGGCCCATCCGCACGGGGTCATCCTTCGTGGGGCTGGGCACGCATGCGCACCGGATGGTGATCTATCCGATCTCGCACCCGGGCAGCGACGGGCTTGCCCTGATCAACTGGATTGCCGAGGTCACCGTGGACCCGGGCACTGGCTGGCAGCACAAGGGCTGGTTCAAGCCGGCGCGGATCGATGACTTCATTCATCATTTCGAAGGCTTTCGCTACGACTGGCTGGACGTGCCGGCGATGCTGCGTCGCGCCGATATCGCCTATGAAAACCCGATGATCGACCGCGACCCCATTCCCACCTGGGTCGATGGCCCGGTGGCGCTGATGGGGGATGCGGCGCATGCGATGTATCCCACCGGGTCGAACGGTGCCAGCCAGGCGATTGTCGATGCAAGGGTGATCGGGGCTAAACTGCTGGAGCACGGGGTCGGCCCAGAGGCGCTGGCCGCCTATGATGCGCAACTCTGCGCGCCGATCTCGGAACTGGTGCTGCGCAATCGTGGCGCCGGGCCTTTCGGCATGCTGAACATCGTCGACGACCGTTGCGGCGGCGTCTTCGAGGATATCGAAACGGTGTTTCCCGCCGAGGAGCGCGCGGCCTTCATGGCAGGCTACAAGACTGCGGCGGGTTTTTCCGTAGACCGACTGAACGCTGCGCCATCGCTGATCGCGCCGGGGGCGCGGATAGGGCCGGACTGACCAGGGAGCGTCGAGTTGCCCGTGGTTCGCCGCTGTCAGCGGTTCAGAAGATCCTTGTGGTGTTTGCGCACCAGCAGCAGCCCCAGGAACATCGGCACGAGGATCCAGATAATCACATAGGGCACAGAGATGTATTCGGGCCGATAAAGCGGGTAGAAGCCATCGCGCATGATCCCGGTCAGGTGAAGGATCGGATTGTACCACAGGTATTTCTGCGCGATCTCCGGCATGGCCTCGTAGTGAATGATCACGCCGGAGATGATCATCAGCGGCGCGGTAAGGATGCGCCACACGTTCTGATACACCGGCACCCGTTCGAACATGAAGCAGTTGAGCACGCCCACACCAAAGCCCAGGGCCAGTGTGAGGAAAACCGCAAGGATGACCTTTGGCCAGTCGATCGGGGTTCCGATATCCTCGTAAATCATGATGCCGGTCAGGATGATCGTCATCACCGCGATCATCAGCAGCGCATTGAGCATGAAGCGCGCCAGCAGTGCATCCATCCAGGTGACACCGGGATAGAAAAGCAGCGCCTTCGAATAGGACAGCCCCTTCCCCACCACCGAGCCCGTTTCCTTGAAGGCGCGCAGGATCAGCAGGCCCGTCCCCTTGTAAAGAATGAAGCTGGTGCCCAGGCTTGGCGTGCGCATCAAGAGCGACCAGGCGAAGGCCAGCACGACGATGATGAACAGCGGCTGCAGCACCGCCCAGACATAGCCCCCGGGCTTGCGCCCGAAGCGCGTTGTCATCTCGCGCAGGATCAGCGCAAGAATGGAACGAACAGGGCGCAGCCGTAGCGGCGACCGGCCGCCAGGCGTTGCGGCCCGGGGCAGCGACACGCTGTCAGTGGACGAATTGCCGGAAAGATCGGTCAATACTGCTGGCTCCATGAGGCACCAGCGTTCTATGCCCTAATTCACTGGCCTTTTCAAAGGCACTAGAACGTGAACAGCATCCCTGGTCGGCGTCTCGGCCCGGGACCCCGGCAATACGATCAAAGCCGGCCATCTCTCTGCGCCTTCTGCTCGACAGTGCTGACTGCGACAACTGCCACCGACCCCTGGTCTGCCGGTCATGCCCATCGCGGCAGGATACCGGCAGGAAATGCCCGGCAGGACAGCCCATGACGATACGGGACGCGGCGAGCTTGCGGCTCTGACCTGTCGGTTCTTTGCATTCGTGTCGTTTTTCAAATAGCGTGCGCCGTATCAGAGGGTGCGGACCCAGGGCTTGAGCGGATCCTGATGGCATCAGGCCCACGCGCTGCAGACCCAGGGCAGCAGAGGGCTGCTCTTGCATCGACGGGGCAAACCGTTGGGCAACCAGTCCTGACATCGCGGGCCTATCACAAGGGAGAAGGGAACAAGGAGGAACCATGTTCAGCAAGATACTCGTGCCGGTCGATCTGGCGCATGCCGACCAGCTTGAAAAGGCACTCACGGTAGCGGCCGATATGGCCAACCATCATGGCGCCGGCGTCGTCTACGTGGGGATCACCGAACAGACGCCGGGCGCGGTGGCCCACACGCCTGCGGAATACGCGTCCAAACTCAATGACTTCGCCGCCGGTCTGGCCAGCAAACACGGCATCGATGCCGAAGCGCTGAGCCTCACCAGCCACGACCCGACCACGGAAATCAACAAACTGCTCGTCAAGGCCGTTCAGGACACCGGTGCCGATCTGGTGGTGATGGCCAGCCATCCGCCCAGCGTGACCGACTACCTGTGGGCCTCGCATGGCGGCTGGGTGGCCGAACATGCTGCCGTCTCGGTCTTCGTTGTGCGCTGACCGGCCGCGCGAAACAGCATATCGACACCGAAAACGACGACGAAAAGGGAGAGGGAGACAGATGACCGAACAACCGTCCGAAGAACCAGAGACAGACGCCCTGCCCGCCCCGGAAGGGGCATCGGATATCATCGACACCGATTATCAGATCGGCCAGGACAATATCGAACCCCGCATCGGCCCGTTCGGGCTGGACATTCACAACCCGGTCTTCCTGGTCTCCGGTCTGGTGGTGATAGCCTTCGTCATCATCACGCTGGCCTTTCAGGATGCGATCGGCCCCGCGCTGGGCGATCTGCGGGTCTTCCTGACATCGACCTTCGACTGGTTCTTCCTGATCGCCGGCAACATCTTCGTGCTGGTCTGTCTTGGCATCCTGATCTCGCCGCTGGGCAAGGTGCGCATCGGCGGGGCGGATGCGACGCCCGATTACGGCTATCCGGGCTGGTTCGCGATGCTGTTCGCCGCCGGCATGGGCATAGGGCTGATGTTCTTCGGCGTTCTGGAACCCGCCTATTACTTCGCCACGCCCTGGGGCGACCAACCGCTGAGCGGGCAGATTGGCATCGTCGACGGGGAATTGCTCGATCCGGCGGCGGTAGAGGCCGCACGCCTGTCGGCCATGGCCGCGACGATCTATCACTGGGGCCTGCACCCCTGGGCGATCTATGCCGTGGTGGCGCTGAGCCTTGCGCTTTTTGCCTATAACAAGGGCCTGCCGCTGACCGTTCGGTCGATCTTCTATCCGATCTTCGGCGAGCGCATCTGGGGCTGGCCCGGCCACGTCATCGACATTCTGGCCGTTTTCGCCACGCTCTTCGGCCTTGCCACCTCGCTGGGGCTGGGGGCGCAGCAGGCCTCGGCCGGCATCGGCTTCGTCTTCGGGATCGAGGGCGCGGGCGAAAGCGTCACCTTCGCGGTGATCCTGATCGCGGTAATCACGGCGATGGCACTGATCTCGGTGCTGCGCGGCCTTGATGGCGGGGTCAAGCGGCTATCGGAACTAAACCTGATCCTGGCGCTGGTGCTTCTGGTCTTCATCATCGCGGTGGGGCCGACGATGGCGCTGTTTGGCCAGTTCTTCGGCAACCTCGGCGCCTATGCCACCGAGATCGTGGCGCTGTCGAACCCGGTGGGCCGCGATGACGATGGCTTCCGGCAGGGCTGGACGGCCTTCTACTGGGCCTGGTGGATCAGCTGGTCGCCGTTCGTGGGCATGTTCATCGCCCGCGTCAGCCGCGGCCGCACGGTGCGCGAATTCATCACCTGCGTGCTGCTGATCCCGACGCTGGTCTCGGCCATCTGGATGACCACGATGGGCGGCACCGCGATCGACCAGATGATCAACCGCGTGGCCGACAGCGCGGTCTTCGGCTATGTGGTGGAAGCCTACGTGCCGGAACTGTCGCTGTTCGGCATGCTGTCGGAACTGCCGCTGGCCGGCATCACCTCGGTGGTCGCGATCGTGCTGGTGATGGTGTTCTTCGTCACCTCGTCGGATTCCGGCTCGCTGGTGATCGACACCATTACCGCCGGCGGCAAGATCAACGCCCCGGTCAGCCAGCGCATCTTCTGGGTGATCTTCGAGGGGCTGGTGGCCGCGGCGCTGCTGATCGGCGGCGGGCTGATCGCGCTGCAGGCGGCATCGGTCTCGACCGGGCTGCCCTTCGCCGTCGTCCTCTTGCTGGCCTGCTACGCGCTGATCCGCGGGCTGATGAGCGAGCCGCGCTGAACCGGCGCCAATAACGAAGGGGGGCGGCCCCGCGGGGCCCGCCCTTTTGCATGCCTGCTCCGTGTCGGGGCACCCTCTTGCCGTTTCAGGCCGAAGCGTCCGAAAGGGGCCGGAAAACGGGCTTTCGAAAGCCCGTTTGCACGCGCCACTCAAGGCGCGTCGCCCCGCAGCAGCCGAAGCGGTGAACCGCAAGCCGAATCACCCGCGCAGGCGGTCCCGTTCCATCAGCAGGCTGACGATCAGGCCGAAGACCAGCGCCCAGAA
>SKNG01000028.1 GCA_007120685.1 Paracoccaceae bacterium
CCTCGAGGCGGCGCTGGTGGCGCTGTGGGGCGAAGACCTGCCGATCCAGCGCTGCACCGTTCACAAGCACCGCAACCTGCTGGCCCACGCCCCGAAGCATATGCACGAGGAGTTGGGGAACGATTATCGAGACATGATCTATGCCGGGACGGCCGCGGATGTCGAAAAGCAACGCAAGACTTTCCTGCGAAAGTGGCGGCTGAAGTGTCGCGCTGTCGCCGACAGCCTCGAGGAAGCAGGCGACCGCCTCTTCGCCTTCACCCGCCTCGACCCCTCTCAATGGAAATCGGCCCGAACGACCAATGCCATAGAGCGCCTGAACGAGGAGTTTCGCCGCCGGATCAAAACCCAGACCGTGCTGCCTTGCGCGGAGCCCGTGCCAATGCTCCTCTGGGCCCTTCTCGCCTCCGGTCAGATCCAGATGCGCAAGGTCGACGGCTGGGAAACCCTTTCTCAACCCATCGAGCCAATGACCCTTGACCTCGCCGCCTGAGAACCCGAACCTTCACAGGCACGGAGCACGCCGCCAGGGAATCTCCACAGCTTTCGCGACACGACCCGTTTTCGGTCGCGCAGGCTGCTGGAACTGGGCGGATTCACACCGCGAGACTGCCGTGTTCTGTCCCGCCGGCGTTGTTTTCCGCCGATTACGCCGTCCTGCGCGATCAGGCGCGGGCCTGTGCAGGACGATAGCCTGTAGCCGCGTTTCGAAATCGTGGCGCGGCTGCGGGCATCCGGCTGTTCTCGCCTGATGAACAAGGACGACGAAAAGCGCGTCTCTGTGAGGCTGGCCAGGATCATGACCATGCTGTGCCTGCGCGCGGGGCCATACACGCAACCGGCTTCACCAGACCCTCAAGAAACGCAGTCAGATTGCCGCCCAACGGATCCGAGAGTTACCCCCCCTTCTGCACCAGAACCTGGGGCAGGCCAGTGGCGCCGTTGCCGGTGCCGCGCGGCAGGGCCAGGTTCAGGTTGTAGCCCAGCCCCGGGCCCTCGCCCCGTTCATGGGCATGGCCCCAGAAGAACGGATAGAAACGGGCCGGATCGGCGTGCAGCGAGACCGTCAGCACATCGGCGCGGTCGTAGAAGATGCCCTGCGTGCCGTTGCCGTGATGCACATCGACATCCAGGATCGCCGGCCGCCGGCCGTGGCGCAGCAGCCACTCGGCGGCGATGCCCGAATTGTTCAGAAAGCAGAAGCCCCCGGCCAGATCGCCAAAGGCGTGATGGCCCGGCGGGCGCGAGAGCGCATAGACCGCCCGATCGCCCGCCAGCACGGCACCCGCTGCACTCAGCGCGCTCTGCGCCGACCAATAGGCAGCCTCCCATGTGCCCGCCGATATGGGACAGGCGGTATCGGCCTGATGAAACCCCGCCTGCCCGACGGCCGAGCGCGGGTATGAGGCGGTGCGCCGGTCGGGGTGGATGTTGGGGATCACCTCGTCCGAGGCACCGGGCATCCGCGCCCAGCGGGTATGGATTGTGCGCAGGAAGGTCAGGTATTCCGGGCTGTGCAGCGCCGCGATCGGCCCCATGCCGTGATCGGCGGGCGGCTCGAACCGGCATCCCGCGGCCTCGGCCCCGGTGCGCAGGACGCGCACCCGGCGCGGTTGTTCGGGGTTTTGCAGGCGCGTGCCATTGGCCATGAAATGCTTGGGGTCGTGGTGCTCCTGGCGTGGATCAAGATAGGCTTTCATGGCTCTCCTTTCAGCGCCGGCAATTGGACGCGGTTGATATTGCGCAAGCCATGCCGCTTGCCGCAGCCGAACCGGAAGGGGGATGCGAAAAGCCAGGCCCGCAGATCACTCTGGCACAGACGATCCGCCACGAAAACGCCAGGCTGCATAACATCAGGCTATACAAGGCAGCAATCTGCCCTGTTGCGGCGCTGACGATCGTGTGGCAGCCTTTCGCTGTGAAAACCGCTGCCAGCAGCCGGTTGCCGGCAGGCCGCCGGATCGCACGGCGGGGCCCTGGACCTGCTGCGCGCGGCCATCGATCCGGACCGGGCGGAACCTTGTCAGGCAAGGCCCGGGGCACGGACCCGAAAACAGACCCGGCAATGCCAAGCCGGGCGCATCGCCCCTGCTTTGGGCCAACACGGAGAACGATCATGAAACCACTTCTGCCCTCGCTCGCCCTGGCATTCGCCATGGCCGCCACCGCCCCGGCACTTGCCCAGCAATCCGGCGGCACCCTGAACATGGTGGTCCAGCCTGAACCGCCGGGGCTGGTGGTGGGCATCTGGCAAAACGCCCCCACCCAGATGGTTGCCGGCGATATCTTCGAATCCCTGCTGCGCTATGACACCGATCTGCAGCCCATGCCATCGCTGGCGCATGACTGGTCGATTTCGGAAGACGGGTTGACCTATACCTTCCACCTGCACGAGGGCGTCAAATGGCATGACGGCGAGGATTTCACCGCCCATGACGTGGTCTACAGCGTCGATGTGTTCCTGCGCGAGACGCATCCGCGGCTGCGCGCCTCGCTGGTGCATGTCGACAGCATCGAGGCTCCGGACGACCATACTGTCGTCTTCACCCTGAACCAGCCCTTCGGCCCCTTCATCGGCGTTTTCGAAGTCGGCACCATGCCGATCCTGCCCCGCCATATCTACGAGGGCACCGATTACGCCAACAACCCGATGAACGCCACGCCCATCGGCACCGGCCCCTTCCGCTTCAACGCATGGCGGCAGGGCAGCTACATCCATCTGGTCCGCAACGAGGATTACTACCTCGAAGGCCGCCCCTTCGTGGATGAGGTCTATTACCATGTGATCCCCGATGCCGCCTCGCGCGCCGTCGCCTTTGAGACGGGCGTCGTCGATGTGCTGCCTGGCGGCTCGGTCGAATATTTCGACATCGAGCGGATCATGGCGCTGCCCAACACCTGCATCACCGATGCCGGCTGGGAATATTTCGGCCCGCTGAGCTGGCTCTGGCTGAACAATCACGAAGGCCCGATGGCCGATGTGAACGCCCGCCGCGCGGTGATGCACGCGCTTGACCGCGAGTTCATGCGCGATGCGCTCTGGGCAGGGCGGGGCGAGGTGGCGACGAGCCCGCTTTCGTCCTCGACCCGCTTCTTCGACGACGATCTGCCCTCCATCGCCTATGACCCCGACCTGGCGCGCGAATACCTCGAAGCCTCGGATTATGACGGTCAGACCCTGAACCTGCTGCCCCTGCCCTATGGCGAAACCTGGCAGCGCGCGGCCGAGGTCACCCGTCAGAACCTGATGGACGTGGGCTTCAACGTGAACCTGGTCGCTACCGATGTTGCCGGCTGGAACCAGCGTGTGTCGGACTGGGACTTCGACCTGGCCTTCACCTTCCTCTACCAGTACGGCGACCCGGCGCTGGGCGTGGCGCGGACCTATGTGGAAAGCAACATCGCCCAGGGGTCGCCCTGGAACAACGTCGCCGGCTATCGCAACCCGGAACTGGACGCGATGTGGGAAGCCTCGGCGGTCAGCCCCTCGGACGCGGAACGCCAGGAGATCTATTCCGAGCTCCAGCGCCGCCTGATCGAGGATGTGCCGAACGCCTGGCTGCACGAACTGGGCTTTCCGACGATCTATCGCTGCAACATCCATGATCTGGTGACCACGGGTATCGGCCTCAATGACGGCACCCGCGACGCCTGGATCGAACAGTAAGGCACGATCCGGCAGGCCCCCTGAGCGCTCCTGAGCGCCGGGGCCTGCCACCCCTTCCCTTCCCGCGGATGTGACGCCGAACATGGCCCGGTTCATTCTTGCCAGACTGGTCAAGGCAGTGTTCATCCTGCTGGCCATCCTGGTGCTCAACTTCTCGCTGATCCACGCCGCACCCGGCGATCCGGCCTCGGTCATGGCCGGCGAGGCCGGGGCCACCGACGAGCAGTTCCTGGAAGACCTGCGCCGCCGCTTCGGGCTGGACCAGCCGTTTCATGTGCAGCTGTGGATCTACATCAAGGGCGCGGTGCAACTGGACCTGGGTTATTCCTACCGCCGCGGCATGCCGGTGGCCGACCTGATCTGGGACCGCCTGCCGGCAACCCTGCTGCTGACCGCCACCGCCTTCGTCATCTCCATCGTCTTCGGCGTCATCGCCGGTGTCGCCGCCGCCGCCCGGCAGGGCCGCTGGAGCGACAGCATCATCTCGGCCCTCGCGCTTCTATTCTATGCCACCCCGCTTTTCTGGGTGGCGCTGATGGCAGCACTTCTGTTCTCGGTCGTGCTGGGCTGGCTGCCCGGCTTCGGGTATGAGACGGTGGGCGCCAATTACACCGGCTTCGCGCGGGCGCTCGATATCGGCCGGCATCTGGTGCTGCCCGCCACCACGCTGGGCCTCTTTTTCACCGCGATCTACGTCCGCATGACCCGCGCCTCGATGCTGGAGGTCTCGCGGCTGGATTTCGTCAAGACCGCCCGCGCCAAGGGCCTCAGCCCCGGCGTGATCCAGCGCCGCCATATCCTGCGCAACGCCCTTCTGCCGGTAATCACGCTGGCCGGGCTGCAGGCCGGGCAGATCGTCGGCGGCGCGGTGCTGACCGAGACGGTCTTTGCCTGGCCCGGCATCGGCCGGCTGATGTTCGAGGCGATCAGCCAGCGCGACTATAACGTGCTCTTGGGCGTCTTCTTCGTCTCGGCCGCCATGGTGCTCCTGTTCAACCTGATCACCGACATCGTCTATGTCATCGTCGACCCCCGCATCAGGATTACCGAATGAGCCGCTCGCCGCTTGCCCTTGCCTGGAGGCGCTTTGCCCAGAACCGCGGCGCGGTGGTCGGGCTGGCGATCCTCTTGGTGGTGGTGCTGGTCGCCGTGCTGGGGCCGACGCTGATGCCGCAAAGCCCCTGGCGCATGGTCGGCCGGCCCTTCCTGCCGCCGCTGACCGACGCCGCCCTGCCGCTGGGCACCGATGCCGTGGGCCGCGACGTGCTGACCGGGCTTGTCCACGGCGCGCGGGTATCGCTGCTGGTGGGGCTGGTCTCGACCCTTGTGGCGCTGTTGATCGGCGTGCCGGTCGGCGCGCTGGCGGGCTATTTCGGCGGCTGGGTCGATGACGCGCTGATGCGCTTTACCGAGTTCTTCCAGACCATCCCCAGCTTCGCGCTGGCCATCGTGCTGCTGGCGATTTTCCAGCCCTCGCTTTTCTGGATCATCCTGACCATCGCCATCGTCAGCTGGCCCCCGGTGGCGCGGCTGGTGCGCGGCGAGGTGCTGAGTCTGCGCACGCGCGAATATATCGAGGCCGCGATCCTGTCCGGCCAGACCAGCCTGCAGATCATCATCCGTCAGGTGCTGCCCAATGCGCTGCCGCCGATCATCGTGCTGGCCTCGCTGATGGTGGCCACGGCGATCCTCCTGGAAAGCTCGCTCTCCTTCCTCGGCCTCGGCGATCCGAACGTGATGTCCTGGGGCTACATGATCGGCGCCGCGCGCACCGTGCTGCGCACCGCCTGGTGGCTGTCCTTCATCCCCGGCATCGCCATCCTGCTGACGGTGCTGGCGCTGAACCTGATCGGCGAGGGGCTGAACGACGCGCTGAACCCCCGCCTGCAGCGGAGGGAGGAATGAGCCTGCTCTCCATCCGCGATCTGGCCATCGCGCTGCCGAAAGGGGCCGACCGGCCGCATGCCATCGAGGATGTGTCTTTCGATCTGGCCGAGGGCGAGATCCTTTGCATCGTCGGCGAATCCGGTTCCGGCAAGTCGATGTCGGCGAATGCCGTGATGGGCCTGCTGCCCGAGGGGGTGGAGCCGGTCAAGGGCAGCGTGACCTTCGAGGGGCGCGATATCCTGGGCCTGCCCGAGCGCGCCATGCAGGAAATTCGCGGCCGCAAGATCGGCATGATCTTTCAGGAGCCGCTTTCGGCCCTCAACCCGCTGATGCGTATCGGCGCCCAGATCGCCGAGGTGTTCGAGGCCCATGGCCTGCTGACCCCCGGCGAACGCCAGCGCCGCGCGCTGGAACTTCTGCGCGAGGTGCAGCTACCGGACCCCGAAAAGGCCATCCGCGCCTATCCGTTCCAGCTTTCGGGCGGGCAGCGCCAGCGGGTGATGATCGCCATGGCGCTGGCGCTGGAACCCTCGATCCTGATCGCCGATGAACCCACCACGGCGCTGGATGTGACCACCCAGGCGCAGATCCTGACGCTGATCGAGGAGTTGCGGCAAAAGCGCGGCATGGGCGTCATCTTCATCACCCATGATTTCGGCGTCGTGGCCGATATCGCCGACCGGGTGATCGTCATGGAAAAGGGGCTGATCGTCGAACAGGGCGCGGTCGATGACGTGCTCTTGCGCGCCTCCCACCCCTATACGCAGAAGCTGGTGCGCGCGATCCCGGGCATCACCGCGGGCGAGAAGCAGGATTTCGAGGAAGCGCCGGTCATCCTGAAGGTGCGGGATCTGAACAAGGTCTTCACCACCGGCGGCGGCTGGTTCAAGGCGCAGCGCGTGGTCCATGCGGTCAACAAGGTCAGCTTCGATCTGCGCACCGGCGAGACCATCGGCATTGTCGGCGAATCCGGCTCGGGCAAGTCCACCTGCGGGCGCTGCATCGTGCGGCTGATCGAACCCGATGGCGGTTCGGTCGAAATGGGCGGCATGGACATGGCCACGCTGAAGGGCAGCGCGCTGCGGGCCAACCGGCGGCGCATCCAGATGATCTTTCAGGACCCGTTTTCCTCGCTCAACCCCCGCGCGCGGGTGGGCCGCATCCTGACCGAGGGGCCGATCGCCCATGGCACCCCGCGCCGCGAGGCGCGCGAGAGGGCGCGCGAATTGCTGGAACTGGTGGGACTCGATCCCTCGGCCATGAACCGCTTTCCGCATGAATTCTCGGGCGGGCAGCGCCAGCGCATCGGCATCGCCCGGGCGCTGGCGCTGGACCCCGATATCCTGATCGCGGACGAGGCGGTGTCGGCGCTCGACGTGTCGATCCAGGCGCAGGTGCTGGACCTTCTGGCGGATCTGAAGGCGCGGCTGAACCTGTCGATGCTGTTCATCACCCATGACCTGCGCGTGGCGGCGCAGGTCTGCGACCGGATCATGGTCATGCAGCACGGCAAACTGGTCGAGATCGGGCCGGCGGGCAAGGTGCTGTCCGACCCCGAACACCCCTATACCCGCAGCCTGCTGGACGCGATCCCGGGCAAGGCCTATGAGCAGGCGCTGAAAGAG
>SKNG01000043.1 GCA_007120685.1 Paracoccaceae bacterium
ACGAGATGGGCGTCGATATCATCGAGGCCGGTTTCCCCATCGCCTCGGACGGGGATTTCGAGGCGGTGAAGGCCATCGCCCAGGCCGCGAAGAACGCCACCATCTGCGGGCTGGCGCGGGCCAATTTCGCCGATATCGACCGCGCCTGGGAGGCGGTGAAACACGCCCGCAGCCCGCGCATCCATACCTTCATCGGCACCTCGCCCCTGCACCGCGACATCACGGCGCTGGATCAGGAGGGGATGATCGAACGCATCCGCGCCACGGTCGAACACGCCCGCAACCTGTGCGACAATGTGCAATGGTCGCCGATGGACGCCACGCGGACGGAGCACGACTACCTGTGCCGGGTGGTGGAAACGGCGATCAAGGCCGGCGCCAGCACCATCAACATTCCCGATACCGTTGGCTACACCGCCCCGCGCGAATCGGCCGACCTGATCGCCATGCTGCGCGAGCGGGTGCCGGGTGCCGAAGCGGTGGTCTTCGCCACGCATTGCCACAACGATCTGGGCATGGCGACGGCCAATTCGCTGGCCGCGGTAGAGGCCGGCGCGCGGCAGGTCGAATGCACGATCAACGGTCTGGGCGAGCGCGCGGGCAACACGGCGCTGGAAGAGGTGGTGATGGCGCTTAAGGTGCGCAACGACATCATGCCTTACCGGACCGGGATCGATTCGACGAAGATCATGCAGATCAGCCGGCTGGTGGCCGCCGTTTCCGGTTTTCCGGTGCAGTACAACAAGGCGGTGGTGGGCAAGAACGCCTTTGCGCACGAGTCCGGCATCCATCAGGACGGAATGCTGAAGAACGCGCAGACTTTCGAGATCATGCGGCCCGAGGATATCGGCCTGGCCTCGACCAGCCTGGTGATGGGCAAGCATTCGGGGCGCGCCGCGCTGCGCGCCAAGCTGAGCGAGCTGGGCTATGAGCTGGGCGACAACCAGTTGAAGGATGTCTTCGTGCGGTTCAAGGCGCTCGCCGACCGCAAGAAGGAGGTCTATGACGAGGACCTGGTGGCGCTGATGCAGGAAAGCGCCGCGGGCGGCGAGGAGGCGCATCTGGCGCTGCAGCGCCTGCGGGTGATCTGCGGCACCGATGGGCCGCAGGAGGCGGAACTGACGCTGGCCGTGGGCGGCGAGCCGCGCAGCATCGACGCCACCGGCGACGGGCCGGTCGATGCCACGTTCAACGCCATCCGCATGCTCTATCCGCATGAGGCGGTGCTGGAGCTTTATCAGGTGCATGCGGTGACCGAGGGGACGGATGCCCAGGCCACGGTCAGCGTGCGGCTGGCGTATGGCGGTCGGGTCTATACCGGGCAGTCGGCGGATACCGATACGGTGGTCGCCTCGGCCAAGGCCTATCTGCAGGCGCTGAACAAGATGCACCAGTTCGCCGGGCGGGTGGACAATTCGGCGCTGATGCAGTCGGCGGGGTGACGGAGCATGCGGGGGCTGCCCGCCCCCGCACCCCCGGCCAAGGGGGGCCACGGCCCCCCTTTGGATACCCCCGTGCGTATTTCCGGCAAGATGAAGAGGCCCAGGGGCCTATTCGGCGGCACAGCGCCCAGGCCTGAATGTGCGCCCCTTTACGGCAGCGGCACGGCAAGCCTATAAGGCGCGAAACCTGCCCGGCGGCCATCACGGCGCGCGGGGCACTTCTTTGCGGGGTCGATTGCGGATGTTTGGACTGGCTGGCCTGTTTTCGTCGGACATGGCGATCGACCTGGGAACCGCGAACACGCTGGTCTATGTCAAGGGCCGCGGGATCATCCTGAACGAACCCTCAGTCGTGGCCTATCACGTGAAGGAAGGCCGCAAGCAGGTGCTGGCGGTGGGCGAGGATGCCAAGCTGATGCTGGGCCGGACGCCGGGCAGCATCGAGGCGATCCGGCCGATGCGCGACGGGGTGATCGCCGATTTCGACGTCGCCGAAGAGATGATCAAGCATTTCATCCGCAAGGTGCACAAGCGCACGACCTTCTCGAAGCCCAAGGTGATTGTCTGCGTGCCCTATGGCGCCACACCGGTGGAGAAGCGCGCGATCCGGCAGTCGGTGCTTTCGGCCGGTGCGCGGCGGGCAGGGCTGATCAGCGAACCCATCGCCGCGGCCATCGGCGCCGGCATGCCGATCACCGACCCGACCGGCAGCATGGTGGTGGACGTGGGCGGCGGCACCACCGAGGTGGCGGTGCTGTCGCTGGGTGATATCGTCTATGCGCGGTCCGTCCGGGTGGGCGGCGACCGCATGGACGAGGCGATCATCAGCTACCTGCGCCGCCATCAGAACCTGCTGATCGGCGAGGCCACGGCCGAGCGGATCAAATGCACCATCGGAACCGCGCGCATGCCCGACGACGGGCGCGGGCAGGTCATGCAGATCCGTGGCCGCGACCTGCTGAACGGCGTGCCCAAGGAGATAGAGATCACCCAGGGCCATGTCGCCGAGGCGCTGTCGGAGACCGTGCAGACGATCTGCGAGGCGGTGATGATCGCGCTGGAGACCACGCCACCGGATCTGGCGGCCGATATCGTCGACCGGGGCGTGATGCTGACCGGGGGTGGCGCGCTTCTGGGCGATCTGGACCTGGCACTGCGTGAACAGACCGGGCTGATCATCACCGTGGCTGATCAATCCTTGAACTGCGTCGCGCTGGGCACGGGCAAGGCGCTGGAATATGAGCGTCAGTTGCGACACGCGATAGATTACGAAAGCTGAAGGGGATCCCTTCTTGCCGAGCGACCGCCATCAGGAGGCCGACTACGTCCGCCCCGTGCGGCGGCTGTTGACCGTGGTCATGCTCATTCTGCTGGGCGGCATCTTCCTGCTCTGGCGGGTGGACAGCCCACGGGTGGAACGATTCCGCATGGCCGTGATCGACGCCGTGGTGCCGAACATGGATTGGGCCATGGCGCCGGTCACCCGCGCCGCCCGGATGATCGAGGATTTCCGGTCATACGCCCGCATCTACGAGCAGAACCAGGAGTTGCGCCGTGAATTGCAACAGATGCGCGCCTGGCGCGAGGCCGCGCTGCAGCTGGAACAGCGCAACGCGCAACTGCTGGATCTGGCACAGGTGCGGCTGGACCCGCAGCTGACCCATGTCACCGGCGTGGTGATGGCCGATGCCGGCTCGCCCTATCGCAAATCGGTGCTGATCAACGTCGGCGCGCGCGACGGGATCGTCGATGGCTGGGCAGTGATGGACGGGCTGGGGCTGGCGGGCCGCATCGCCGGGGTGGGGCAGCGTTCGTCGCGGGTGATCCTCTTGACCGATTCGAACAGCCGGGTGCCGGTGATGCTGCAACCCTCGGGCCAGCGGGCCATTCTGAGCGGCGACAACGGGCCAGTGCCGGTGCTGGAATTCATCGAATCGCCCGAGGATGTCCGGCCGGGCGACCGGGTGGTCAGCGCCTCGGACGGAGGTGTGTTCCCGCCCGGACTGCTGGTGGGCGAACTGGTGCTGGGCAGCGACCGGCGCCTGCGGGTGCAACTGGCGGCCGATTACGGGCGGCTGGATTTCCTGCGCGTCCTGCGTTCGCGCCCGGCAGAGCGGATCGAGCATTCCGGCGCGCTTCTGCGCCCGGTTGACGAGGAAGGCAGGCCGCTGGACCCGCTGACCGGCGCACCGTTGGGCATGGCGGCACCGGAAGCAGGCGCAGTCGGCCCAAGCCCACAACCCCGGCCGCAGACCAATGCCGTGCCTGAGGCCGGTTCAGAGCCAGGCGCGGGGCCGGGCATAGGGCCGGTCGGCACGAACGGGCAGGGTGATGGCTGATCGCCCGCAGCTGGAAATGCTGGGCTATATGGGGCTGTTCCTGACGCTCTTCGCGCTGTCGCTGTTCCTGCGCCTGCTGCCCTTGAACATCACCGGCGCCGGCTGGCCCGCGCCGAACCTGGTGCTTTGCGTGACCATGGCCTGGGTGTTGCGCCGCCCCGCGCATCTGCCGGCCCCGGTGATCGGCCTGGCGTTCCTGATCGAGGATCTGTTCACCCTGCGCCCGCCCGGGCTCTGGGCGCTGGCGGTGGTGGCCGGCACCGAGTTCCTGCGCCGCCGCCACGCCGTCGCGCGCGAGATCACCCTGCCGCTGGAATGGGCGCTGGTCTCGGCGGTGATGCTGGTCATGCTGCTGGCATATCGCAGCGTTCTTGCAATTGTGATGGTGCCGCGAACCCCGCTGGACTTGAGCCTGATCGGCCTAGCCTTCACAGTATTGTGCTACCCCGCCGTGGTGCTGGTCATGCACTTCGGCCTGCGCATCCGCAAACCCGCCCCCGGCGAACTGGACGAACTGGGCCGAAAGCTATGAAACGCCCTCAACATGAAACCGCCGACAGCGCGCGCCGGATCGGCCGCCGCGCCGCCATGCTGGGCGGAGTGCAACTGCTGGTGGCAGGTGCGCTGGTCCTGCGGATGCGGCAGATGCAGGTGGCCGAGTCCGACCAGTTTCGCCTGCTGGCCGAGGAAAACCGCATCAACATCCGCCTGCTGCCCCCCGCGCGCGGCCTGATCCAGGACCGCAATGGCGTGGTGCTGGCCGGGAATGAGCAGAATTACCGCGTGGTGCTGGTGCGCGAGGATGCGGGCGATCCGCGTGCGGCGCTGGAACGGCTGGCCGGGCTGATCCCGCTGGGCGAGGCCGAGATCGAGCGCGCGGTGCGCGAGATCATGCGCCACCGCCCTTTCGTGCCGGTTACCATCGCCGACCGGCTGAGCTGGGAAGAGGTCACGCGCGTGGCCGCCAACGCCCCTGCCCTGCCCGGCATCACGCCCGAGGTGGGGCTGAGCCGGCATTACCCCTTTGGCCCCGAATTCGCCCATGCCGTGGGCTATGTCGGCCCGGTCAGCGAAGCCGATCTGGCGGCGCGCGAAAACCCAGAGCCGCTGCTGCTGATCCCGCGCTTTCAGATCGGCAAGGTGGGGGTGGAGCGCGAACTGGAAGAACATCTGCGCGGCACCGCCGGGCATCGTCGGGTCGAGGTGAACGCGCTGGGCCGCGAGATGCGCGAACTGGCTCGGCAGGAGGGCACGCCGGGCCAAAGCGTGCAACTGACCCTGGACCGCCGCTTGCAGGCTTTCGCGCTGGCCCGGCTGGAAGGCGAAAGCGCCGCGGCGGTGGTGATGGAGATTGCCACCGGCGACGTGCTGGCGCTGGCCTCGGCGCCGTCCTTCGACCCCAACCTCTTCGTGCGCGGCATTTCGGTGGCCGATTTCAACGAACTGCGCGAAAACGAATTCCGCCCGATGTCGAACAAGACAGTGCAGGGCGCCTATCCGCCGGGGTCGACCTTCAAGATGATCACCGCGCTGGCGGCCTTCGAGGCAGGGCTGGCGACGGCCGAGGAACGCGTGAACTGCCCGGGTCACATGGATGTCGCCGGGCGGCGCTTTCACTGCTGGCGGCGCGGCGGGCACGGGCGCATGAACCTGGTCGCCGCGCTTTCGGAAAGCTGCGACACCTATTTCTACGAACTGGCCCAGCGCTGCGGCATCGACCGGATCAACGCGATGTCCGAAAAGCTGGGGCTGGGCATCCGCTATGATCTGCCGCTCTCGGCCATCTCGGGCGGGTTAAACCCCTCGCGCGATTGGAAGCGCCAGCGCCGGGGCGAGGAGTGGATGGTGGGCGACACCATCAACGCCTCGATCGGGCAGGGCTTCGTGCTGACCACGCCGCTGCAACTGGCGGTGATGACGGCGCGGCTGGCGACCAACCGGGCGGTGCAGCCGCGGCTGGTGCGCGCCGTGGACGGGGTGGAACAGCCGGTGCCGGACCAGCCGGCGCTGGGCCTGCCCACGGCGGTGCTGAACCACATCCACCGCGGCATGGTGGAGTGCTCAAACCATACTCGCGGCACCGCCTATTCCTCGCGCATTGTCGATGCCGAGATGCGCATGGCCGGCAAGACCGGCACCAGCCAGGTGTTCTCGATCACCGCCGCCGAACGCGCCGCCGGCGTGCGGCGGCAGGAGCAACTGCCCTGGAACCGGCGCAACCACGCGCTTTTCGTCTGCTACGCGCCCGAGGCCGCGCCGCGCTATGCCGTGGCGGTGGTGGTGGAACACGGCGGCGGCGGCTCTTCGGTCGCCGCGCCGATTGCACGCGACATCACGCTGGCCGCGCTGAACGACGGCTGGCCGCCGATCGAGGCCTACCCCCGGCCGCAGCGCAACCGGATCGAGGCGATGCTGCGCACGATCCGCGAAAAGGTGGGCCCGCCCGATGGCACCGGCACCGCCACCAGCCGGGCCTGAGGCACGGTCGCAGGCACGGCAGGGGCAGGGGCAGGAAGCGCAGCCATGAGTTACCTTGAATACAACGTCAAACGCTCGCCGGCCGGTCTGGCAAAGGTGCTCTACATCAACTGGGTGCTGGTGGTGCTGATCGCCGCCACGGCCTCGGTCGGTTTCCTGATGCTCTATTCGGTGGCCGGCGGCGATCTGGGCCTCTGGGCCGAGCCTCAGATGAAACGTTTCGCGGTGGGTATGGTGGCGATGTTCGTCATCGCCTTCGTGCCGCTGTGGTTCTGGCGGTCGATGGCGGGGCTGGCCTATGCGGTGTCGGTGGTCCTGCTGCTGGGTGTCGAATTCTTCGGCACCGTGGGCATGGGCGCGCGGCGCTGGCTGGAAATCGGCCCGCTGCGCCTGCAGCCGTCGGAAATGGCCAAGATCACCGTGATTCTGGCGATGGCGGCCTATTACGATGCCGTGGACACCAAGCGCGTCTCGCACCCGCTGTTCGTGCTGGCCGCGTTGGCAATGATCCTGATCCCGACGCTGCTGGTATTGCGCCAGCCTGATCTGGGCACGGCGCTGCTGCTGCTGGGCTCTGGCGTGCTGGTGATGTTCTTCGCCGGGGTCAGCTTGTGGTATTTCGGCCTGGCCATCGCCGGG
The DNA here is from genome assembly GCA_007120685.1 of Paracoccaceae bacterium. GTDB lineage: Bacteria > Pseudomonadota > Alphaproteobacteria > Rhodobacterales > Rhodobacteraceae > Pararhodobacter. The sequence continues at coordinate 6,899 of SKNG01000043.1, forward strand.
GGCGGCGGGCTGGTGGCGCTGGCCTTCGCATCGCGCGGGACATCCTGGCAGATTCTGAAGGATTACCAATACCGCCGCATCGACGCCTTTCTGGACCCGTCGATCGATCCACTGGGGGCCGGCTATCACATCAATCAGGCGATGATCGCGCTGGGGTCTGGCGGCTGGTCAGGGCGGGGGTTCATGGAAGGCACGCAGTCGCGGCTGAACTTCCTGCCCGAAAAGCACACCGATTTCATCT
>SKNG01000242.1 GCA_007120685.1 Paracoccaceae bacterium
CGCATGTCGTGGTGGAATTTCGCGACATCGGCGCGAGTGATGCCCGTGACCGTGAGCTGCCCGAGCGCGGGTAGGATGAATCGCCGAAGGTTGCGCCGATATTCGGTCGCCGTGCTGGCCTTGAGGCGGACGGCGATGTGCTCCTTGTCGAAGCGTTCCGCCAGCTCCTTCACCGTGATCGCCTTGCGCCCGGTATCCCGCTCGGCAGCTGGGTCCTCGCCGTTGCGGGCGGCGGCAATGATGGCGATTGCGCGGCTCCGCGCCTGCTCACAGGTCAGTACCGTGCTGGGCCCAAGGCTGATCCGCCGGGAACGGCGTCCAGCGCGATACTGCACTACGTAGCCCTTGCGCCCGCTCGGTAGCACCCTCAACCCAAAGCCAGGGATCTCGCTGTCCCAGGTGAAGTACTCTGCATCGCGGGCCTCCGCGGCATCGACGAGGCGCTTGGTCAGCTTGGGCATGGTGGGCGGCCTTCCGGTTCTCTTCGCTCTACAGTGCGGAAGGCGTCGTGATAGTCAACGAACACTCTGATATTGCGCAGAAAAAAGAAGTAGCGCGTGCTCACGCGTAGGCGCTGCTGCGCGTCAGGGCGGGGCAGGAGGGACTCAGACGAATCGCTGTTAGGTTCCGACGTCCCAATCCATGCCCAGATGGTCATGCCGGAGTAGAAACCGATTGTCGTGCGTTACAAATCAAGCATGAGACGGCCGCCGCTACAGCCCGACACGCACGGCGTGACGTATGACTGCCGGTCGATCTCGCTCATCAGCAGGTCGCGATGAAGCGGGGTGCCCGACAGATAGCGGGTCTTGCATTCCAGGCAAACGCCGCCTTCGCAGGACGAGGGCACTTCCACCCCGGCCGCGCGCAGCGCATCCAGCATGCCCTGGCCCGCTGCAACCGCGATGCGCTGGCCTGAACGGGCAAGCTCCAGCTCATAGGCCGCCGTTGCGCCGGTCACCGTAGTACCGAAGCGCTCAACATGCAGCCGCTCGCCCAGTCCTGTGCCGGCCTCCAGCGCCTGTACGATCATGCGCTCGGGTCCGCAGACATATAGATGATCGTGCGGCCCCAGCCCGGCGATCAGCGCCGGCAGGTCCAGCCGGCTGCCGCTGTCGGACAGATGCTGCGTAACCCGCTCCGTCGCCACCTGCACCAGCCGCCCGCCGTCGGGCACTGCCTCGGCGGCGCGCGCGCAGGCATGCAGGTGCCAGTCGGCGCTCGCCCTCTCTAGCACCGGGATCATCGACAGGAAGGGCGTCAGCCCGATGCCGCCCGCCACCATCACATGCCGCCCCGCGTCTTCGGCCAGCGGGAAGGTGTTGCGCGGCAGCGAGGCCAGCAGTTCCGTGCCCGGCCCCAGCGCCAGCATCTCCAGCGAACCGCCGCGCCCATGCGCCTCGCCCTGAACGGTGACTACATAGCGGTTACCATCGGCCGGATCGTTGCACAGCGAGAATTGGCGGATGCGGCCGCTGGGCAAGTGCAGGTCAATATGCGCTCCGGCGGTGAAGGGGGGCAGCGGCCAGTCTTCCGGGTCAGTCAAGGTGAAGGCGCGCACGCCGGGCGCCACTTCCTGCAGCGCGGCGATGACAAGCGACAGGCGATGAATGCTTTTGGCCATGAACGGTCTTTGTCCTTTGCGGCAGCGTGAGAGGGCGGTTCCGGTTCAGACCGGCCGGATGGGATCGCCGGTAAAGGCCTCGCCCGGCTCGATGATCCGGGCGTGCAGGCCGGAACGGTTAAGGAGAAGGGTGAAGATCTCCTTGCCCGTGATCTGTTCGATATGCCGGCAGGGCGTGCTGAGCCGCGTGCCTTCCAGCACCACGTCGCCGACCGAAAACCGCCGACCGACCAGATGGTTCAGCGGTACGCCGCGGGTAGTGATGTTGCGGCGGTGATCCTCGGGCATGAGCCGCACGCCGTGGTCGCGCCACAGCGCCTCTAGCGTTTCCACCTCGAAAAGCGTGACCTGGCGGCCCTCCTCGGGCCGGTCGGAATAGAATCCCTCGCCACTGCTGTAGCGGTCGCCGGCGATGCCCTGGCCCTTGACGAAGCTCAGGTTGTCCATCGTGCGCATCGGCAGGAACGACCGCGGCACCAAATGCAGCCCCTCCACCACGCCGGTCCAGATATGGGTATTCGCCTTCATGCCATCACTCCTTCCGGCAGGCCGCGCATGGGAATGTAGCCCGGTAACGCCACGATCCTGTCTATCCAGGCCAGCACGGCGGGGTGGTCGTCCAGCGGCAGATGCCCCTCGCGCGCTAGAGCGACATAGGGGAACACTGCCAGATCGGCGATCGTCGGCCGGCTCAGGCACAACCAGTCGTGGCTGGACAGATGCGCCTCCAGATGCGCCAGTACCTTCAGGCCCATTGCCGTGGCGCGGGCGATATCGATATCCTCGCCGGCCAGATGGTAAAGCCGAGCCATCTGCGGGCCGTTGCTGACCTCCTTGGCGGCATAGGACAGCCATTCCATGATCGCCGCCATGCCGGCCGGCGTGGGGTCGATCCATTCCGGGGCGTCATGCATGGCGAAATAGAGCAGGATCGCCTGGCTGTCCTGCACTACCGTATCGCCGTCCACCACCACCGGGATCTGGCGCATGGGGTTCAGACGAGCGAACCATTCGGCGTCGTTAGCGCGCGACAACACATCCAGGAATTCCAGCCGCAGCGGCAGGCCGATCATAGACAGGAACATGCGCACCTTGTGGCAACTGCCCGAAAGCGGGTGGTCGTAAAGCAGGATCTCGCGCTGTGGCTTTTCGGTTTCGGTCATGCTCTTGCTTCCTTCGGCGGGCGGGGATCAGCGGAAAAGGTGGTTCAGACTGCCGCCGCCGTCACCGTCCTCGGCCGGCACATCATCGATCAGCGGCAGGCGCGGCTCGCCCCCGCCGCCTGCCGGCAGCATATCGACATGCGGTAGCACCAGTTGCGGAAAGGCGATTACCAGGCCTATCAGCAGGAGATTCAATGCAACGAAGGGCAAGGGACCGGAATAGATTTCGCCCGTGGTGATGCCGCGTACGCCGGCCGCCTGGCGCCCCGGGCGTGGCGCGACCGAACGCAGGTAGAAGAGCGCGAAGCCGAAGGGCGGCGTCAGGAAGCTGGTCTGCAGGTTCATCGAGATCAGAATGCCGAACCACAGCGGGTCGATGCCGAGGGCCAGCGCCGTCGGCATCAGGAGTGGGACCACGATGAAGGCAATCTCGAAGAAGTCCAGGAAACAGCCCAGGATGAAGATCACGACCATCGAGAAGATGACGAAGCCCAACGCCTCGCCCGGCAGGCCCATCAGCAGGCCATGCAGCCATTCGTCGCCGCCCAGCCCGTAGAAAGTCAGGCTGAACATGCGCGCCCCGATGAGGATAAAGAAGACGAAGGTTGTCAGCGTGGCGGTCTGTTCCAGCGCCGCGCGCAGCTCCACCATCGGCAGCTTGCCCCGCGCCAGGGCCAGGATCAGCGCGCCGGTGGCGCCCATGGCGCCACTTTCGGTGGGTGTGGCGATGCCCAGAAATATCGTGCCCAACACCAGAAAGATCAGCCCCAGTGTTGGTACCAGCGCCAGGATCGCCCGGCGCACAAAATCCCCGGGCTCGCGCCAAAGAACCGCCAGCAAGGCGCCCAGCGCGCCCAACGCCACGGCCGAAACAAGCCGGTACTCGTAGCGCAGCGTGTCGGCGATCAGCACCTGCGCGGCCAGCGTCACCGCCACACCCAGCCCTAGCGTGGCAGCCAACCCGGCGAAATCGCGTCGGCTGGCGTGAAATCCCACCATTGGCGGCATCTTCTTAGGTGCAAGGATCGCCACAGCGATGATGAACAGGCAGAAAAGCCCGATCAGGATCAGCGCCGGTACCATCGCGCCGCGATACATCTCGCCCACCGGGCGGCCCACCTGATCGGCCATCACGATCAGCACCAGAGAGGGTGGCACAATCTGCGAAAGCGTGCCTGAGGCGGTGATCGTGCCCGCCGCGAGCCGCGCGTCATAGCCGCTGCGCAGCATGATCGGCAGCGCGATCAGCCCCATCGTCATGACAGAGGCTGACACCACCCCCGTGGTGGCGGCCAGCAGCGCCCCCACCAGCACCACCGACAGGCACAGACCGCCGCGCACCGGGCCAAAGAGCCGCGCCACCACCTCCAGCAGTTCCTCGGCGATGCCGGTACGCTGGAAGATAGCGCCCATCAGCGTGAAGAAGGGCACCGCCAGCAGCGTTTCGTTGCTCAGGATACCGAAGGTGCGGTCGGGCTGGGCCAGCAGCAGCGGCCAGGACAGGTGCACCAGGTCCGGTGCCAGCGAGGACATCCAGACACCGATGGCAAAGAAGGCCAACCCGCCGGCAGCCAGGGTAAAGGCCACCGGATAGCCCAGCAGCAACAACCCCATCACCACCACGAACATGATGGGGCCCAGATTGGCCGCGATCAGATCGATCATGCCGCCCCGCCCCGGTTCCGGTGGTGCCGTCCGCGGGTCATCGCGCCAGCGCCCCCGCGTCGCCACCCTCGGCCGGATCCTGCCACTCGCGCAGCAGCCGGATGATCGAGGCCAGCGCCTGCAGCGTCAGCAGCGCGAAACCCAGCATCACCATGCCGCGCATCGGCCAGACGGGCAGCCCCCCGGCATTCAGTGACATCTCGCCCTGACGATAGGAGCGAAGGAAGAACGGCAGGCTCATCCAGAACAACAGACCGGTAAAGGGCAGCAGCATCAGCAGATGGCCGAAAAGTTCGACGAGCTTGCGTCCCCGCGCCGAAAAGCGCGAGGACAGCAGCTCGATGCGCACATGTGCGTTGCACTGCAGCACCCAGGGCGCGGCCAGCATCACCAGCGTGCCGATCAGATACCACTGTGCCTCCAGCATGGCGTTGGAACTGAGCGAGAATGCCTTGCGCATGACCGCGTTGCCGGCGCTGAGCAGCACAGCGGCCAGCAAAAGCCAGACCGCCGCGCGCCCGATCAGCGCGTTCGCGGCCTCTATCGCCGCGCCCAGCGCCGACAGCGCCCGCATTAGCGTGCGGCGCGCATCAGGAAGTTCAGCGCCGCGCCATCGTTGACCGAGGACCACAGCAACTGATCGTCAAGGAATTCCTTCCAAGCCGAATAGACGCGGCGGAAGGTCTCGTTCTCCTCGGCTTGCTGTTCTATCAGGCGGTCGTTGCTTTGCCGCATCGCCGTCATGATCTCGGTCGACCAGGAGCGCAGCTCGGTGCCCGATTCCACCAGCCGCCGCAGCGCCGGCACGTTCAGCGCGTCGTAGCGGGCTAGCATTTCGGAATAGGTTTCGGTGCACGCGGCCTCCAGCGCGGCCTTGTAGCTGTCCGGCAGCGCATTGAACGCCTCGCGGTTGGCGACAAAGCCGATCGAGGCGTTCAGCTCCAGCACCCCCGGCGCATAGTAGTAGCGCGCCACGCGGTTGAAGCCCAGGCGCTCGTCATCATAGGGGCCGACGAATTCGACCGCGTCCAGCGTGCCGCGCTCCATCGCCGGGTAAAGGTCGGCACCGGGGATCTGCTGCGGGACTGCGCCGAGGTCGGCAAAGATGTTGCCCAGGAAGCCGGCGGCGCGGATGCGCAGCCCGCGCAGGTCCTCTACCGAATTGATGGGGTTGCGGAACCAGCCGCCCATCTGCGCCCCGGTTGCGCCGGCCGGAAAGGACACGACGTTGAATTCCTCGTAAAGCTCGGCCATCAGCTCCTTGCCGCCCCCCTGGCGCATCCAGGCCAGATGCATGCGCGGGGTCATGCCAAAGGGTGCGCCGGTGTCGAACAGCAGCGCCGGCATGCGGCCCAGGTAGTAGAACCCGGCCGTGAAGCCGCATTCCACCGCGCCCGTCTGTGCTGCTTCCAGCACGCCCAACGGCGGCACGATCTCGCCGCCGGCGAAGACGCGGATGGTGAAACCGCCGTCCGTCATCTGCGACACGCGCTCGGCCATGTATTGGGCCCCGCCGTGGATGGTCGCCAGCCCGGTGGGAAACGAAGTCGGCATGCGCCATTGCACTCGGGTCTGGGCCCGTGCGACGACTGGCGCGGCAAGAGCGGCGGGCGCGACCGCACCGGCGGCAAGGAAGCTGCGTCTCTTCATCTGTTCTCTCCCGTGTGAGGTGGTTCCCCGGCGGCAAGGCTGCGCCCGGCGGCTTAGGCAACGTGCAATAGCTTGTCTGTAGGGCAAATATTTGTCAATGAGTTTCCATCGTACGTTGGTCACCCTGCCGCCCCAGGCCCGACTTGCTGTTCGCGTCGACTTGTGGGGCGGTGCTCATTTGCATATGGGATAGGCAGTTCAAAACAAGGCCTTTGCTGGACAAAATGGACAAAGCCCTGCACTCTGGCCTACGCGCGCGTGACTTTCGTCGCCGCAGCGGGCTGACACTGGAGCAGCTTGCGGGTGAAGCCGGGGTGAGCACCGGGCATCTGTCACGCTTTGAGCGTGGTGAGAAGGCGCTCTCGGTCGCCGCGCTGATCCGTCTGGCACGGGCACTTGATACGACCGTGGGTGTTCTACTGGGCGAGGAAACCGCGACAGATGATATCCACGTTGTCCGCGCCGGTTCACGGACAGTTCGCCGCTTGGCCGATAAGTCGGGTACCTATGATTTCGTTGCCCTGTCCGGAACCGACACGCAAGGACGTCACGAGGTATTTCTCGTCACACTGCCGCAAAGCGCCCGCCGCGTCAGCAGCGCTTATCATGCAGGCAGGGAGTTGATGTATTTGCTGAGCGGCAAACTTCGCTTGCGAATTGGCACCACCGAAATCGAGCTCGGAAAAGGCGACTATGTCGAGTTTCCGGGGCACTACAGACACGAGATCGAGAGCAGCGAAACAGAAGCCCATGTTCTTGTGGTGGTCACGGACGCACGCTGACTGGAGCAGTCGTGCGAGCTTGACCACCGCTTAACATGCTGCTGAATTAGTCGGAGTGCCGGAACGGTTTCCCTTCATCTGGGCGCGGGCGGCTGTTCGTCAGGGGTGTTGGCGCGGGTGATACGTGCGCCGGATGCCGATTTTCGCCTCACGCGGCCAGCAAGCGGGGCAGTCGGGCGAGGTTGTTGGCGGCCATGGTCAGGATGAAGCGGGATCGGACGCGTTCGATGCCACGATACA
>SKNG01000081.1 GCA_007120685.1 Paracoccaceae bacterium
CGGTGCTGGCGGCGGGGCGCATGCAGTTTCCCATGGCGGCGATCTCGGCGGGCATGGGCGGGCATGTGCGCGTCGGGCTGGAGGACAATCTGTTCATCGCGCGCGGGGTGCTGGCGAAATCCAACGCCGAGCAGGTGCAAAAGCTCCGCGCCATGGTCGAGGCGCTGGGCCGCGAGGTCGCCACACCAGACGAGGTGCGCGCCATGTTGGGGCTGAAAGGCGCCGATCAGGTGGGGTTCTGAGCGCCTGCCGTCCATGGCGCGGTGTTGCCGAACGCCCTGTCAGACGAACAGCAGAAAGAGCCCTACCCAGCAAAGGGTGCCGGCGGCGATGGCGAACACTACCCCGGCACCATGTGGGGCGCGTGGGGCGCGTTCGGCGCTGTCCGGAACGCTGTAAAGGCTGACTGAATTGACATGGTCCATCATGAAGCCGTGCTCCTTTGCCGCAAGCTTGCTCGCAACAGATGAAAAAACCTCTAATGGCGGTGGCGTTTTGGCGGGAATGCGGTTTTCCCGTGGCACAGACCCTTCACCTGACCGTGAGTTGCCCGGGACGAGGGATGAGGTCACCTTTGCCTCACGAAAAGGGGTGAAGCGAATGATCAGACGGTTCTTCTTCGGTGTGTTTTCGGCGCTGGTGCTGATCTTCGGGTTTTCGGACAGGGCAGCCGCACAGGAGACCGCACTTGTAGCGGGGGGCTGTTTCTGGTGCGTTGAGTCCGATTTCCGGCGCGTGCAGGGCGTGTTGGACGTCACCGTGGGCTTTGCCGGCGGCAGCCTGGAAAACCCGAGTTATGAGCAGGTGGTGCGCGGCGGCACCGGCCATCTGGAAGTAACGCAGATCACCTTCGATCCGGCGCGCATAACCTATGCGCAGATCCTGCATCTGTTCATGCGCTCGATCGACCCGCTGGATGACGGCGGACAGTTCTGCGACCGGCGCGCGCATTACACCTCGGCGATCTTTGCCGCGCCGGAGCAGCGCGCGACAGCACAGGAGGCGCTGGACCGGGCCAGCGCCGATCTGGGCCAGCCGGTGGTGACGCCGCTGCGCCCGCTGGAACGGTTCTGGCCGGCAGAGGACTTCCATCAGAACTATGCCAATAGCGACTCCATCGTGCTGACGCGCTTCGGTCCGCTGACCAAACGCGCCGCCTATTCCCGCTATCGCAATGCTTGCGGGCGCGATGCGCGGGTGCTGGAGCTGTGGGGCGAGGACGCACCCTTCGCGCGTCGATAAGGAACGCCTGCTACAGCCCGATTCGGCAGGCGGCCATCACCGCCATGTTCATGATGTCATTCACCGTGGCCCCGGTAGTGCAGACCTGGATGGGCCGGGGGACCCCGGTCAGGATGGGCCCGATCACGGTAGACCCGGCCAGTTCCTGCATCAGCTTGACCGAGATCGAGGCCGAGTGCCGGGCTGGCACCACCAGGATATTCGCCGGCCCGGTAAGGCGCGAAAACGGATAATGCGCCGCCGCTGTGGCGTTGAGCGCCACATCGACGGTCATTTCGCCTTCGTATTCGAAATCGACGCCGCGCTTGTCCAGCACCTCGGGCGCCAGATGCATCTTGGTGGCGCGCTCGCTGACCGGATAGCCGAAGGTGGAAAAGCTGACAAAGGCCACGCGCGGCTCTAGCCCCAGCCCGCGTGCCACGCCGGCAGCATTGGTGGCAATGTCGGCCAGATCGTTCTGATCCGGCCACTCATGCACCAGCGTGTCTGCGACAAGCACCACCCGCCCCTTGTGCAAGAGCACCGAAACGCCGACCGCGCCATCCTGGGCACGGGCGTCGAAGACATGGTTGATCATGTCCATCACCAGCGCCGATTTGCGCGTCGCCCCGGTGACCAGCCCGTCGCCATGGCCATGGGCCAGCATCAGCGCGGCAAAGATATGCCGGTCTCGCGTGGCCATGCGGTGGACGTCGCGCTGGTCGAACCCCTTGCGCTGCAGACGGTCGTAGAGAAAGGTCTTGTAGGCATCCAGATGGCGAGTGTTGGCCGCATTGACGATTTCCAGTTCGCGCACCGCGTCGGCCAGACCCGCGCCCTCCAACCGCTGCTTCGTGTCAGCCTCTTCGCCCACCACCAGCGCCTTGCCCAGACCGGACCGCTGATAGCTGACCGCCGCGCGCAGCACGCGCTCGTCATCGCCCTCGGCAAAGATCATCGTCGCCTGGGCGCGGCGGGCGCGGGCATAAAGGCCCTGCTGCATGGATGCGGTGGGATCCATCCGCGCCTTCAGCGTAAGGCGGTAGCTTTCCATGTCGATGATCGGCCGGCGCGCGACGCCGGTGTCCATGCCAGCCTTCGCCACCGCCGGCGGGATGGTGTGAATCAGGCGCGGGTCAAAGGGCGTGGGGATGATGTAGTCCCGCCCGAAGGTCAGCTTGCGGCCATAGGCCATGGCAACCTCGTCCGGCACGTCCTCTCGCGCCAGTTCGGCCAGCGCCCGCGCGCAGGCGATCTTCATCTCGTCATTGATGGCGCGGGCGTGGATATCCAGCGCGCCGCGGAACAGATAGGGGAAGCCCAGGACGTTGTTGACCTGATTGGGATAGTCGCTGCGCCCGGTGGCGACGATGGCATCGGCACGTATGGCATGGGCTTCCTCGGGCGTGATCTCGGGGTCCGGGTTGGCCATGGCGAAAATGACCGGGTCTTCGGCCATGGATTCCACCATCTCGGCCGTCACCGCGCCCTTGACCGACACGCCCAGGAAGACGTCCGCACCCCTGATTGCCTCTTCCAGCGTGCGCGCTTCGGTCTGCACGGCATGGGCGGATTTCCATTGGTTCATGCCCTCGGTGCGGCCCTGGAAGATCACGCCCTTGGTGTCGCAGACGATGCAGTTGTCATGCCGCGCGCCCATTGCCTTCAGCAGTTCGATACAGGCGATGCCGGCCGCGCCGGCGCCATTGAGCACGATGCGGCAATCCTGAAGCCGCTTGCCGGTCAGTTCCAGCGCGTTGATCAGCCCGGCAGCGCAGATCACGGCGGTGCCGTGCTGGTCGTCATGGAAGACGGGAATGTCGCAAAGCTCTTTCAGGCGGGATTCGATGATGAAGCATTCCGGCGCCTTGATGTCTTCCAGGTTGACGCCACCGAATGTGGCGCTCATCAGATGCACGGCCTTGATGATCTCGTCGGCGTCTTCGGTGTCCAGTTCGATATCGATGGCGTTGACATCGGCGAAGCGCTTGAACAGCACCGCCTTGCCCTCCATCACCGGCTTGGAGGCCAGCGCGCCCAGGTTGCCCAGCCCCAGGATGGCGGTGCCGTTCGATACCACGGCGACCATGTTGCCCTTGGTGGTGTAGTCATAGGCCAGGCCCGGATCGCGGGCGATGGCTTCCACCGGGACGGCGACACCGGGGGAATAGGCCAGGCTGAGGTCGCGCTGGGTGGCCATGGGTTTGGAGGCCGTGATCTCGAACTTGCCGGGGGTGGGTTCGAAATGATAGGCGAGCGCCTCTTCGGGGGTGGTCCGGGTCTTGCGGGTCATGTTGCGGGCGCTCCTCACCTTTTGTCTTTCCTTAGCGCCGGGCATGGGGCGGCTCAACCACGCAACAGGGGTGCTTTTCGGCGGCGTGGCGGTTTTGTAGGGTCGGGCTGCAGCATGGAGGGGCGGGTGAACGCCACGCAGGGCCAAGTCACACCGATGATGGCGCAGTATCTGGAGATCAAGGCGCAGCACGCGGATGCGCTGCTGTTCTACCGGATGGGCGACTTCTACGAGATGTTCTTCGACGATGCCGTGGCCGCCGCCGCAGCGCTGGATATCGCGCTGACCAAGCGCGGCCAGCATCAGGGCGCCGATATCCCCATGTGCGGCGTGCCGGTCCATTCGGCCGAGGGTTACTTGCTGACCCTGATCCGCAAGGGCTTTCGCGTCGCCATCGCCGAACAGATGGAAGACCCGGCGGAGGCGAAGAAACGCGGCTACAAGGCCGTGGTGCGGCGCGATGTGGTGCGACTGGTCACACCCGGCACGCTGACCGAAGACAGCCTGCTGGAGCCCCGGCGGCACAACTATCTCGCCGCCTTCGCCGATATCCGGGGCGAGGGGGCGCTGGGCTGGGCGGATATCTCGACCGGCGAGTTGCGCGTGATGCCCTGCCCGCGCGTGCGACTGGGGCCGGAACTGGCACGGCTGGGGGCGCGGGAATTGCTGGTGGTGGAGGAAGACGAGGCGGGCTTTCGCGAACTGGCCACGGAACACGGGCTGGCGCTGACCGGGCTGGCACGGGCGCGGTTCGATTCCACCCGGGCGCGACAGCGGTTATGCGCGCTGTTCGAGGTGGAGACGCTGGACGGGTTCGGCGCGTTCGAGCGGGCGGAACTGGCGGCGCTGGGCGCGCTGGAGGCCTATCTGGACCTGACCCAGCGCGGGCAGATGCCGCTCTTGCGCCCGCCGGTGCGCGAAAGCGCGGGCGCGGCGATGCAGATCGACGCCGCCACCCGTCGCAACCTGGAACTGACGCAGGCCATGGCCGGGGGGCGCGAGGGCTCGCTGCTGGCGGCGGTGGACATGACCGTGACGGCGGGCGGCGGACGTCTGCTGGAGCGGCGGATCGCGGCGCCGAGTTGCGATCTGGGGCAGGTGCAGGCGCGGCTGGGCGCGGTGGCGCAACTGGTGGGCGACGACCGGCTGCGCGGCGATCTGCGCGAAGCGCTGCGCATGGTGCCGGATATCGACCGGGCGCTGTCCCGGCTGGCGCTGGAGAGGGGCGGGCCGCGCGATCTGGCGATGCTGCGTGCTGGCCTGCAGGCGGCGGGGCAGCTGGCGGGGCGGCTGGGGGCCGAGGACGACCCCGCAACGATTCTTGGCGAGGCGAGCGCGGCCATGCAGGGGCATGACGGTCTGGCGGGCCAGCTTGAGCAGGCGCTGGTGGCCGAGCCGCCGCTGCTGGCCCGTGACGGCGGGTTCATCGCGGCGGGGGTGAATGACGATCTGGACGAAGCCCGGCGGTTGCGCGACGAGGGGCGCGGGGTGATCGCCGAGATGCAGGCACGCTATGCCGAGGAGACCGGCATCGCGTCGATGAAGATCAAGCATAACAACGTTCTGGGCTATTTCATCGAAGTCACGGCCACGCATGGGGCGAAGATGCTGGCGCCGCCGCTTTCCGAGCGTTTCATCCTCCGCCAGACCACCGCCAATGCCACGCGTTTCACCACGCTGGATCTGTCAGACCTGGAAACCCGGATCCTGAACGCGGGCGGGCGGGCGTTGGAGATCGAACAGCGGCTTTTCGCCGGATTGCGGGCAGCAGTGCTGGATCAGGCGCCAGCGATTCACCAGGCCGCGCGCGCGCTTGCGGAGCTGGATGTGCAGACGGGGCTGGCGGAACTGGCCCGCGCGCGGGACTGGTGCCGGCCGGAGGTCGATGACAGCCGCGCCTTCCGGATCGAGGGCGGGCGCCACCCGGTGGTGGAGCGCGCGCTGATGCGCGAGGGGGCCAGCTTTGTTGCCAATGACGCCGACCTGACGCCCGCTGGCGATGGTGCGGCGGTCTGTCTGGTGACGGGGCCGAACATGGCCGGCAAATCCACCTTCCTGCGGCAAAACGCGCTGATCGCGCTCTTGGCGCAGGCGGGCAGCTTCGTGCCGGCCCGCACCGCACGAATCGGGCTGGTTGGGCAATTGTTCAGCCGGGTGGGAGCCTCGGACGATCTGGCGCGGGGTCGGTCCACCTTCATGGTCGAGATGGTGGAGACAGCGGCGATCCTGAACCAGGCGGGCGACCGGGCGCTGGTGATCCTGGACGAGATCGGCCGCGGCACGGCGACGTGGGACGGGCTGTCCATCGCCTGGGCGGTGCTGGAGCATCTGCATGACGTGAACCGCTGCCGGGCGCTGTTCGCCACGCATTACCATGAGATGACGGCGCTGGCCGAGCGGCTGGCGGGGGTTCAGAACGCCACGGTGGCGGTGCGGGAATGGGAAGGCGAGGTGGTGTTCCTGCATGAGGTGCGGCAGGGCGCGGCGGATCGGTCTTATGGCGTGCAGGTGGCGCGGCTGGCGGGATTGCCGGGGCCGGTGATTGCCCGGGCGCGCGATGTGCTGGAGCGGCTGGAAAAGGGTGCCGAGGGGCAGCCGGGGGCGCGGGCGCTGATCGAGGATCTGCCGCTCTTCGCGGCCAGCCCGCCACGCGCAGCAGAACCGAAGCCAGCCGCCCTGCCGCCGGGCACAGAGACGGCGTTGCAGCGGCTTCGCGAGGCGCATCCGGATACGCTGACACCGCGCGAGGCGCTGGGGTTGCTGTATGAAATCAACGAGCTGTTACAGGGTGAGGAAAGCGGAAAACGGCAAGGCGGGCCGATTTCAGCACGCCCAGCGCCGCGCTGACGGATACGCCGGACCGCGCTGGCGCCTATCCGGCCTTGGCACAGACCCCCACCTGCGCCGGGCGCAGAAGCTGGTCATGCAGCCGGAACCCTTCGGCCATGACCTGGATGACCTGTCCGGGCTGGAACTGCGGCACCGGTGCCTCGAACATGGCTTCGTGAAGATGGGGGTCGAACGGATCGCCCGGCTGCGGCGACACCCGTTCCACCCCGTGGCGACCGAGGATCGACAGAAGCTCGCGAAGGGTCAGTTCCACACCTTCCACCAGCCCCTTTGCCTGCGCGCGGGTGTTCTCATCAGCAGCGGCAAGCGCCCGGGACAGGTTGTCATGCACCGGCAACAGCTCACGCGCCAGCTTTGAGCCGCCATAGAGCGCCGCGTCGCGGCGGTCCTTTTCGGCGCGCTTGCGGGTGTTTTCCAGATCGGCCAGCGCCCGCATCAGACGGTCGCGCATCTCAGCGCGTTCGGCGTCGAATGCGGCGAGAATATCCTCGATGCTCTGTGCTTCCTCGGCCTCGGTGGGCGCGGGCTGCGGCTCTGGCGTCTCGGCGGTCTGCGGAGCACCCTCGTCATCGGGGCTGCGGGCGGTGTTTTCCTGCGGCTCTGCCATGTCTTCCTCTTCTCAATCCGGCGCGCGGTCACTGAGCATGCGCCCGATCAGTTGGGCCGTGTAATCGACGATCGGCACGATGCGGCCGTAATTCAGCCGCGTGGGGCCGATGACACC
>SKNG01000079.1 GCA_007120685.1 Paracoccaceae bacterium
CCGATCTTCATGCGGATCTGGTTGATGAAGATCACCATGCAGTTCGACCGCGAGATTGACCCCGTCAGCTTGCGCATCGCCTGGCTCATCAGCCTTGCGTGCACCCCGACGCTCGAATCGCCCATATCGCCCTGCAACTCGGCCTTGGGCGTCAGCGCCGCCACCGAATCGACCACCACCATCGACACCGCGCCGGAACGCACCAGCGTGTCGACAATCTCCAGCGCCTGTTCGCCCGTGTCGGGCTGGCTGATCAGCAGATCGTCCAGATTGACCCCGAGCCGCTTGGCATATTGCGGGTCCAGCGCGTGTTCGGCATCGACAAAGGCGCAGATGCCGCCCTTCTTCTGCTCTTCGGCGACCGCATGCAGCGTCAGCGTGGTCTTGCCCGAGCTTTCCGGACCGTAAACCTCGACGATCCGCCCCTTCGGCAGCCCGCCGATGCCCAGCGCGATGTCCAGGCCCAGCGAGCCGGTCGATGTCGCCTCGATCTCGGCCACCGGGTTGTCGGCCCCAAGCCGCATGATCGAGCCCTTGCCGAACTGCCGTTCGATCTGCGCAAGGGCGGAATCCAGCGCCTTCTGCTTGTCGGCGGCGCGTTTGTCACTCATGTCCAGAAGGCTCGCGGTTGCCATGTTTCCTGTCCCTTATTCCATAGCGCCCTGATGGCGGCAATGATGTGGTTGTTCCCGTCCTGTTCCGGCGCACATTAGCACAGAAGAAGAACATTACAAGCGTCGGTTAACCCTTCCAGCGCCCGTTTACGCCGGTTTAATCTTTGCGGCGCTTTGGTTAAGGAAAGGTTTCCATCCCCTCGTTTCCCCCCCTCACTTGGGCACTGCATGCTGGTTTTCTGGAAACAACGTCTTGTCATTCTTGCCACGCCGAAGACGGGGTCGACGGCGATTCAGACGGCGCTGGAATCGCTGTCGGTGATGACGCTGATGCGGCCGCCGGAGCTGAAGCACACGCCGGCCTATCGCTACCAGCGTTTCGTGAAACCCTACCTGCGCGCGGCGGCAGGGGGCGAGTTCACCGCCGTGGCGCTGATGCGCGAGCCGCTGGACTGGCTGGGTTCCTGGTATCGCTTCCGGCGGCGCGAGGACGTGTCGGACCCGGAAAAATCCACCCGCCACATGGATTTCGCCGATTTCGCCCGCGCCTATGCCAGCAGCCCGCGCCCGCGCTTCGCCGATGTCGGCCGGCAGGCGCAATTCCTGTCAGGCATGAACGACAGCCCGCTGGGGGTGGACCGTCTGTTCCGGTTTGAAGAGTTGAACCGATTTGTAAGCTTTCTTGAAGAACAGCTTGATTTCCCTATTGAACTGCCGATGCTGAACGTCTCGCCTCCCGGTGATCTGGCGCTGCCCGGTGACCTGCGCCAGCAGATGATGGACTACCTTGCCCCCGAATATACGCTTTACAATGCAATCGAGTAATCCTCCATCGACGCTGGCCGAGATGGCCGTTGCGGTGCTGAACACGGCCGATGCCGATGAAAAGACCACGCTTTCGCGTGCCTGTGCCGCGCGCTGGTTAGCGGCGCGCGAGGCCGGGCAGGTGCTGCCCGTGGGCCAGGCCAGCCCGCCTGATCATCCTGCGCGCCCGCCCCGGCCGGAACTGAAGGAGCCGCGCGCGATGCCGCGCCGCCGTCCCGGCAGCCCGGCCGGCCGGTTGGCGCTGATCCATGCCATCGCGCATATCGAACTGAACGCGGTCGATCTGCACTGGGACATCATCGCCCGCTTCACCGAGCAGCCGATGCCGATGGGTTTCTATGACGACTGGGTGAAGGCGGCTGACGAGGAAGCAAAGCATTTCAGTCTGCTGAGCGGCGTTCTTCAGGAGATGGGCAGCCATTACGGGGCGCTGCCGGCGCATTCCGGCATGTGGCGCGGGGCGCTGGACACGCGCCATGACCTGATGGCGCGCCTCGCCGTGGTCCCGATGGTGCTGGAAGCGCGGGGGCTTGATGTGACCCCGGCGATGGTCGCGCTGTTCGGGCGCCACGGGCCGGAAGCGGCGGTGTCGGCGCTGGAGGTGATCCAGGCCGAGGAGGTAGGGCATGTCGCCTATGGGTCGAAGTGGTTCCACTTCCTGTGTGGCCGGAACGAACTGGACCCGAAAGAGGCATTCCACGCCCTGGTGCGGCGCCATTTTCACGGCGCCCTGAAGCCGCCCTTCAACGAAGAGAAACGCGCCGAGGCCGGGCTGCCGCCGGATTTCTACTGGCCTCTGGTGGCGCCAACACCGGGCTGAAAGCGCTGATTCGCCTCTGTTTATCGGCAAGATTCCGCGCAAGACCCGAGGCTTGGGCCCGCGCAGCCGTCCGGTCGGCGCTTAAAGGTTGCGACCGGTGCGCGCTGTCGCTTACACCGCATTAATACTTTGCGTTGGACGCGATTACCGTCCGAAACGGGGCGTGCGCAATGCCTGCCCTGCCCGAGGCGACCAACCCGGCGGCGATGCTGTGATGGATAGCCGGAAAAAAGGAACAGGTGCATTCAACGCAGGCGCCGGGGACAGGATCAGGTGAACGATTGATACAGGCTAGCGATCGTCTGAACGCGGTGCTGGAGCACTACCTGCCCGAAAAGCGGCTCTTTCTGCGCTCCGAGACCAGCAACACCCGTTTCGTGCGGCTTCGTCCGCTGCATCAGGCCCTGCTGCTGGGGGGCGGTCTGGCTTTCCTGTGCTGGAGCCTCTTCGCCACGGCGCTGGTGGTCACGCAGGCCATCGGCAGCGGTGACGCGCGGGAGGTTGCGGCGCGCGAACAGGCCTATGTCGAGGCGCGGCTGGACGCGTTGGTGCGGGAACGCAACCGCGCCGTGAACGAGGCGCGGGCAGCAAATGAACGCTACCTGCAAGCCATGGACCGGGTGGCGGCGATGCAGTCAGCGCTGCTTTACGGCGAGCAGCGCAGGGCGGAACTGGAGACCGGCATCGAGGGGTTGCAGCGGGCGGTGCGCGCCCGGATGCAGGAACGCGACGCCGCGCGCGCCCGGTTGCTGGACATCGAAAGCACCGGCCTGAGCGAACAGCTTGCCCGCACCGAGGCGCGTCTGCAAGAGACCCAGGTGACGCTGGACGTGCTGATGAGCGCGCTGACCACCACCGCCGAGGAACGCGAGGCGGTGCGAGCCGTGGCCGATGCCACGCTTCTGCAGCTTGACCATCAGGCGCTGGAGTTGCGTCTGATCGAAGATCGCAACGAGCGTATTTTCAGCCAGCTGGAGCAGGCGGTGGAGGTGTCCATGGTGCCGCTGGAGCGGATGTTCCGCGCCGCCGGTCTGCCGCCAGAGCAGCTGTTGCGCCAGGTGCGCAGCGGCCGCCAGAGCCGCAGTGCTGCGCTGACCCCGATCAGCGTCTCCACCTCTGGCACGCTGGCGCCAGACAGCGATGAGGCACGCGCCAATGCCGTGCTGGCGGCGATGGAAGAGATCAACCTCTACCGGCTCGCCGCGCAACGCACGCCCTTCGCCATGCCGGTGCGCAGCAGCGGCGTCCGGCAGACCTCGGGCTTCGGCAACCGGCGCGACCCGCGCACCGGTCGGACGCGGATGCATAACGGCGTTGACTGGGCCGGGCCGCAGGGCACTCCGATCCTGGCTACGGGCAGCGGCACCGTCACCCATGCGGGTTGGCGCGGCGGCTATGGCAATACCGTCATCATCCAGCATGATTTCGGCATCGAGACGCTCTATGCCCACCTGCACAGGATTAACGTGAATGTTGGCCAGAGGGTATCGCGCGGCGACCGTATCGGTGGTATGGGCACCACTGGCCGGTCGACCGGGGTGCATCTGCACTACGAGATTCGTGTCGGCGGCCGCCCGATCAATCCGTTGACCTACATAAGGGCCGCGCAAAATGTTTTCTAAGAGCCGTATCCACGAAAAGGCGCCGAAGGCAGAGCCCGCCCGCGCGCCGGAACCCGTCCAGTCTGCAGCGGGGCGCAGCCCGGTGGAGTTTGGCGCCGGTTCTGCGCCCAGCTTTGGCGCGGCGACGAAACCGAAACCGGCGGCTTCGGTCCTGGCTTCGGATCTGACCGTGACCGGCAACCTGCGCACCACCGGCGATATCGTCATCGAGGGCGTGGTGGATGGCGATATTCGCGCGCATCTGCTTACCGTGGGCGAATCGGCAACCATCCGTGGTGAGATCGTGGCAGATGACATTGTCATCAATGGCCGGGTGATCGGTCGGGTGCGGGGGCTGAAGGTGCGCCTGACCTCCACGGCGCGGGTGGAAGGCGACATCATCCACAAGACCATCGCCATCGAGTCCGGCGCCCATTTCGAAGGCTCGGTGCAGCGCCAGGACGACCCGCTTGGCGAATCATCGGTCAACAAGGGGGCGGCCAAGTCGCCGATGCCGGGCGGCAAGCAGCCGCAGGGCATGCCCGGGGGGGGCGATCCCGCAGCCGCGCAGCGCAGCGCGAGTGCCGCGCCGGCCGCTGCCGCAGCATCCTCCAAGGCGCCGGCAAAGCAGGCCGACTAGGCACGGCCACCGGGTAGGGTTCGCCGCCGTCGCGTGCCACGGCGCTGGACGTCCTCGCCTTGGCAACCCTTCCGTTTCTCAGACGCAGCGCATGGGGCGCCGAACATGGCATCTCGCAGGCGCGCCCGGCATCGCTTACGCCAAGCGGGGTCAGGTCAGCCGCCGGCGGTGGCGCCAGGCGTCGCGGGCCAGCAGGCCCAGATAGGCCAGATCCGCCACCACCAGCACCGCCCAGGGCCGCATGACCGCCAGCCCGGCAAAGACTGCCACCCCCAGCAGCACCCAGACTGTCCGGTTGCGCGGCACCCGCAGGGACTTTGGCGACAGCGTGGGCAGGCGCGAGATCATCAGCAGCCCCACGAAGCCCGTGTAAAGCGCCACCGGCAGCCCCAGATCGCGCAGATCCGGCCCGCCTGCCAGCATGGTGAAAAGCGGCAACAGGCATAGCATTGCCCCCGCCGGTGCCGGCACGCCGACGAAATGCGCCCGTCCCGGCGGCGGTGGCGCATCGCGGCTGACGTTGAAACGGGCCAGCCGCAGACAGGCGCAGAGGATGAAGACCAGCACGAACAGCCAGCCCAGCCCCGGCAGGCTGTTGCCCAGCAGCGCCTGATAGATCACCACCCCCGGCGCGACCCCGAAACAGACGAAGTCCGACAGCGAATCCAGCTCGGCGCCAAAGGAACTGGCCGCGTTCAGCTTGCGCGCCACCAGCCCGTCCATCCCGTCCAGCACTGCCGCCAGCACGATCAGCGCCGCGGCAATCTGGAACTGGCCGTCCAACGCGCTGCGGATCGCTGTCAGCCCGGCGCAAAGACCCAGCAGCGTGATCAGGTTCGGCAGCAGGTTCAGCAGCGGCAGGCTGCGCCGGTCGGCATCCCCCGCGGGTGGCGTCGCGCTGCGCGTGGCCTCGTCCTTGCCGGGTCCGGCGCTGTCCCTGTCCTGCATCGGCTCAGCGCAGCACGCCCGCGCGCGCAGCCTCGGTGCCGGTCAGATCGGCCAGCACCGTCTCGCCCGCCACCATGGTCTGTCCGGGCGCCACCAGCGGCGCCACGCCCTCGGGCAGATAGACATCCAGCCGCGAGCCGAAGCGGATCATGCCGAAGCGCTGCCCGGTCTCCATTACGTCACCCGGCCGCGCGTCGCAGACGATCCGCCGCGCCACCAGCCCGGCGATCTGCACCACGGCGATCTGCCGCCCGTCCGGCAGGGTGACGGCCAGCGCGTTGCGCTCGTTATCCTCGCTGGCCTTGTCCAGCGAGGCGTTCAGGAACTTGCCCGGCCGATAGGCGACCGCGCTGACCGTGCCGGCGGCGGGCAGGCGGTTCACATGGCAGTTGAACACGTTCATGAAGATGCTGATGCGGGTCAGCGGCGTGGCACCCATGTCCAGCTCCGCCGGCGGCGCGGCCGGGGCGATATCCGAGACCACGCCATCGGCCGGGCTGATGACCAGCCCGTCGCGGTCAGGCGTCACCCGCTCGGGGTCGCGGAAGAAGTAATAGCACCAGACGGTCAGCCCCAGACCCAGCCAGCCCAGCGGGGTCCAGATCAGGAACAGTACCAGCGTCCCGGCGGCAAAGATGCCGATGAAGCGGTACCCCTCGCGGTGCACCGGCATGACGACGGCGGAAAGCATATCGGTGGCCATCAAGGGGCTCCTTGTGCAGGGCTTCGCGCTATCACGCCTGCGCCCGCCGAAACAAGCCCCGCCGAAACAACCTCGCCGAACCAAGCCGTGGAAGCGTCAGCCGCCGTTGCGGCGGAAGATCAGATAGGCGGGCTTGCGGCTTTCGCGCAGCGCCTTGGCCTCGTAGCGGGTGCGCAGCCAGCCCGGCCAGGGATCGGCGCTATGGCTTTCCAGCGTGAAGCCCGCGCGGGGCACTTCCTCCAGCGCCTGGCGGACGTAATCGGCAATGTCGGTGGCCAGATGGAAGGCCGCGCCAGGGGCGCAGACGCGCGCCAGCGGGTTCAGATGCTCAGGCGTGACGAAGCGGCGGCGATGGTGGCGCGCCTTCGGCCAGGGGTCGGGGTAGAGCAGATAGGCGCGCGCGATGCTGGCGTCGGGCAGCACGTCGAACAGGTCGCGCACATCGCCGGGATGGATCGCCAGATTGTCCGGTGGCGCGTGGCGCAGCTTGCCCAGAGCCATCGCCACACCGTTGACGAAGGGCTCGCAGCCGATCAGCCGGGCGCCGGGGTTGCTTGCGGCCAGATGAACCAGATGCTCGCCGCCACCGAAGCCGATCTCCAGCCAGACTGGCCCATCGCCCGGCAGCGCCGCCAGATCCAGCGGTTTGCGGCCTGGGTTCTCGTCGATGCTGACATCGCGCAGCCGCCAGCGCGGCAGTTCCTCGGCCAGCGCCTTCTTCTGGCTGGGCCGCAGCGTCTTGCCATGCACCCGCCCGTAGAAATTGCGTTGCGTGCGCAGGGCAGCCAGTGCCGGATGCGGTGGCAGATCGGGCCGGGTCTCTTCACTCATGCCCGCGCCTTAGCCTTGCCGACCCGGGGGATCAACCGCGCCCTTTCATCTTGCCCCGAAATACGCACGGGGTTTCCAAAGGGGGGCGTGCCC
>SKNG01000353.1 GCA_007120685.1 Paracoccaceae bacterium
ATCCTCAACGCCTATCGCGACGGCGACATGAAGGCGCATCGCCGGATCGCCAAGAACTGCGCGCTGATCGAAAGCTGCCAGGTGGTGGCCGAGAAGGCGGGCGTGAAGCTCTCGCCCGAACTGGCACGCGCCTCGTCCCTGACCGGCGGCGGTGGCGAGCGGGCGCAGCTTCCGGCACGCACCGTGACCGACGAGGCCGGCCGCGTCTCGGGCTTCAAGCCCACGAACTACGCCCGCAAGGGCGCCCCCCGGCCGGATCTGCCCGGCGCGCCCCCCGCCCCGCAATCCATGCCGCAATCCGCCCCGCAGCCCGCCCCGGCCTATCGCCCTGAACCGGCGGCTCAGCAGGCCGCGCCCCCGCCCCAGCCCCCCGCCACACCGCCCGCCAAACCGTCCGCAGCCCGCCCCGGCGCGCTGCGCTTCTCGTCCCTGTCCGGTTTCCGGAGGCGCTGACATGGCCATCCATCGCGGCCGCGGCTTTGCGGCGATCAACTACCCCATCGGCATGAACCTGGGCGGCGACCCGTCCCAGGCGCTGGTCCATTCCAACCCCGACGGGAAGTTCACCGTCGCGCTTTCGGCCATCGACCTGGGCCAAGGGATGAAATCGGTGGTCCGCCAGATCGCCGCCGAAACCCTGGGCGTGCCGGTGGACGACGTCTATGTGGACACCGCCGACAGCGACACCGGCCCGCATGACATGGGCAGCTTCGCCAGCCGCGGCACCCACCGCATGGGCAACGCCGTGATCCGCGCCAGCGCCGAGGCCCGGCAGGTGATGCTGGACGCCGCCGCCGAGGAACTGGAGGTCGACGCCGCCGATCTGGTCACCGACGGACGCGGCAACATCCACGTCAAGGGCGCGCCGGGCAAGTCGATCACCGTCATGGCCGCCGCCCAGGCCGCGCAGTTCCAGCAGGGCCGCACCATCGCCGGGCGCGGCATCTTCCTGATCCCGCTCAGTGACGTGGACCCCGAGACGGGCGAGATGTCTCCCGTCACCACCTTCGCCCATGCCGCCATGCTGGTCACGGTCGAAGTCTGCGACGAGACCGGCGAGGTGACCGTCACCGACATGCAATCGGCCTATGAGGTGGGGCGCGCGCTGAACCCGCGGCTGGTGGAGCAGCAGCTCAGGGGCGGCGCCTGGATGGGCATGTCCCACGCCGCCTGGGAAACCACCGAACCCCATTATCCGGCGCGCGACCACGGGCCGCTTGACTTCAACGGCTACGTCATGCCCGGCCCCGGGGACCTCGCCCCGCATCATATCTCCATCCTCGAACGCCCGGCCGAAGACGGCCCCTATGGCGGCAAGGGCCCGGGCGAGATGTGCGCCAATCCAGTGCTGCCGGCGGTGGTCAACGCGGTCTACGATGCCGTGGGCGTGCGCATCGACGCCCTGCCCGTCACCCCCGAAAAGGTGCTGCGCGGGTTGCGCGCACTCGGCGGCGCCCAACCCCGGCAGCGGCTCTGATGCCTGTCAGACCTGCCATACAGGGGATCGACGGCCCCGAACCCCTCGCAGGCGCGCTGCGCGAGGCGCAGTATATCGCCGATGAGGGGCTTGCCACCGCCGCCTTTCTGGCGCTGGCGCTGGGCAAGCCCTTGCTGCTGGAGGGCGCGCCGGGGGTGGGCAAGACCGAGGCCGCCAAGGCGCTCGCCAGCGTTCTGGGCCGCGAACTGGTACGCCTGCAATGCTACGAGGGGATCGACGCGGCGGCAGCCGTCTACGACTGGAACTTCCCCCGCCAGATGCTCGCCATCCGCCAGGCGGGAGATGACTACGTCAACCTCTATGCCGATGACTATCTGCTCGCCCGGCCCCTTCTGCTGGCCCTTCAGGCCCCGCGCGACCGGGTGCTGCTGATCGACGAGATCGACCGCGCTGATCCGGAATTCGAGGCCTTCCTGCTGGAATTCCTGTCCGATTTCACCATTTCTATCCCCGAACGCGGCACCATCCGCGCATCTGAACCCCCGGTGGTGATCCTCACCTCCAACCGCACGCGCGAATTGCACGAGGCGCTGCGCCGCCGCTGCGTCTATCACTGGATCGGCTACCCCGATCCGGCGCTGGAAGCGCAGATCGTGCAGATGCGTGCCTCCACCGTCATGGACGACACCGCGCGCCGCGTCGTCGCCGCCGTGAACCGCCTGCGCGCCGAGCCGCTGGCCAAACCCCCGGGCGTCGCCGAAACCGTGGAATGGGCCGAGGCCGCCACGCTGCTGAACTCCCGCGGCACCCCCTGGCCCGAGGCCTTCCGCCGCGCCATCGGCACCGCGCTGAAGGATCAGGACGATCTTAACTGGGTCGCCCCACGCATCGACAAACTGATCGGAGGGCACGCCGCATGACCCCGCGCGCGCCCCTTCCCCTTCATCTTGCCCAAAATACTCCCGCCGGAGGCGCATCTCTCGGCCAGACCACCGGCCGGCACACGCGATGACCCAACCCGCCCTTGCCCCCTTCCTTGCCTTCCCCCCGGCCCTGCGTGGCGCGGGCTTCGCGGCCGCGCCGGAACAGACTGCGAGCTTCCTTGCCGCCGTGGGCCTTTTGGGGCCGCATTCGATCCATGACATCCGCCGCGCTGCCCGGGCAATCTACGGCCCCGGGCCGGACCGGGCCGCGCTATTCGATCAGGTCTTCGACGCCGTCTTCCTCGGCCAGTCGCTTCAGGCACCCGGCGAGGGGACCGAGACCGACCTGCCCCCGGCGCTGGACGCCGGCGGGCTGGAATTGCTTCCCGAACCCGACGAGGACGACCCCTCGGGCCAGGACGCCACCGCCGCCGAGCGGCTGTTTGCCCGCCGCCTCACCTCGGGGGAGACCACGCGCGCCTTTGCCCGCGCCCTGCCCGCCGCGCTGCCGAAGCGCCGCTCGCGCCGCTTTCGCCGCGCCGCCGGCAACCGCCCCGATCCGGCCCGCGCCTTCCGCCAGATGCTGAAACGCGACGGCGAGATCACCCGCCTGCCCAGCCGCGCCCGCCGGCACCGACAGCGCCGGGTGCTGATGCTGATCGACGTCTCCGGCAGCATGAAGACCGGGACCGAGGATGCGCTGCGCCTGGCGCATCAGCTCATGCGCGGGGCCGAGCGGGCCGAGGTCTTCACGCTGGGCACCCGCCTTACCCGCGTCTCCCGCGCGCTGAAGCTGCGCGACGCGGATCAGGCGCTGGCGCAGGTCTCGGGGCTGGTCGCTGACTGGGACGGCGGCACCCGGCTGGGCGAGGCGCTGGCGGCTTTCCTGTCGGTGCCGCGTTTCGCGTCCTTCGCCCGCGGGGCCTATGTGATCGTGCTCTCGGACGGGCTGGAACGCGGCGGGCCGGAGGCGCTAAGCGCCGCCATGGCCCGGCTGCGCGGCCTGGCGCGGCATATCCTGTGGCTGACCCCGCTGGCCGCCGACCCGGACTACCGCCCCGAAACCGCGGCGATGCAGACGGTGCTGCCCTATCTGGACGGGCTGGCCGATGGCAGCGCCGCCCCCGCCATCGCGCGCAATATCCTCGATTTCGGGCGGGGGGCGCGATGAAGATCGTCGACAGCCATTTCCACGTCTGGCGGCAAGCCGATCTGCCCTGGCTGATGGGACCCATGCAGCCGCGCATCTTCGGCCCCTACGAGCCCCTGCGCCGGGACTATCCGATGGCCGAATACCTTGCGGACATCGCGGGTCAGGGCGTGGTCAAGGCGGTCTATGTGCAGGCCAACTGGCCCCCCGAGCAAGCCGAGGCCGAGGCACGCTGGATCGAGGATCTGGGCCGCCAGACCGGCTGGCCCCACGCCACCGTCGCCTATGCCGACATGACCGTGCCGGATGCGCGCCCGGCGCTGGACAGGCTGGCCCGGAACCCGCGGTTGCGAGGCATCCGCCAGCAGTTCCACTGGCACCAGAACCCGGCTTACCGCTTCGCCGCGGACCCTGACCTGTGCGACGACCCGACCGTGCGGCAAAACTGCGCCCGGCTGGCCGACTACGGGTTGAGTTTCGACCTGCAGGTCTTCGCCGGCCAGATGGCGAGCGCCGCGCGCCTCGCCCGTGCCGCCCCCCGGACAACCTTCGTGCTGCAGCACGCCGGCATGCTGGAGGACCTTGGTGCCGCCGGCCGTGCCGCCTGGGACGCGGGGATGGACGTGCTGGCTGATTGCCCGAATGTGGTGGTCAAGCTCTCTGGCTTCGGTACCTTCGTGCACCGGGTCGATCCCGATCTGATCGGCTGGCTTTGGCGCGAGACGCTGGCGCGGTTCGGCCCCGACCGCTGCCTGTGGGGCTCGAACTTTCCCATCGAGAAGCTGTGGACCGATTACCCAACGCTTCTGGCCGCCCACGGCGCGGCGGCCGACGCCCTGCCGGCGCCCGCGCGGCAGGCAATCTTTCACGACACCGCAAGCCGGGTCTACCGGCTGTAAGGGAGGGACATCATGGCGCTGGAAATCAAGGTGCTGGATTACGGCGATATCGAACTGGAAAGCTCGTTTCTGGTACTGGGCCGCGATTGCGGGCGCACGCGGCGGGTGCCGGTCTATGGCTTCCTGATCCTCGGCGGGGCCCATCCGGTGGTGGTGGACACAGGCTACCGCGACAACGCCATCATGGGCAGCCTGGGCATGCGCGGGCTGCAATCGCATGACAACATGATCGAGCGCCAGCTTGCCCGCCACGGCGTCCGGGTCGGCGATGTGCGCTACATCCTGCACACGCATCTGCACATTGACCACGCCGGCAAGGACGATGTGTTCCCGATGAACACCACCGTCGTCATCAACCGGCGCGAGCTGGAATATTCGGTCTCTGGCCTGATGCATCCGCAATACCCCAAACCCGACATCATCCATCTGGTCGAACGCCTGCACACGCCCGGCGCGCTGCGGCTGGAGGATCTGGAAATCACCGGCGAGATCGAGCTTCTGCCCGGCATCAGCCTGGAGGCCGCGGGCGCCCATACCGAGGGCTCGATGAACGTGCATGTAGAGACCGCCGAGGGCCGCGCGACGATCTGCGGTGACGTGATCTATGACTTCAACGACCAGATTATCGAGCCCGTGCGCAGCTTCGGCCCCGAGGAATACCAGGTCACCGGCAACCATGGCGGCTCCAAGCGCGGCGAAAAGGGCGCGATCCGCAAGCTGATGCATTCGCGCGCGAAGTTCCTGCTGCCGGTGCATGACAAGCCGGCCAGGATCGAGGGCGGGCGCGTGGTGGGCCGGATGGACATGGAGGTGCCCGGCCCGGTGGTGCAGTCGGTGCCTCGGCGCGACTGGTTTGCAGCCTGACATCGGGGAGGACACGACATGGCTCATCAGGCCCTCGACCAAGCCTTTCGCGCGCTGGTCGATGAACACGCCCCGGTCCGGCAGGCCGGGTCGGGCTTCATCTTCACCGAGGGGCCGATCTGGCACCCGGTAGATCAACACCTGCTGTTTTCCGACATTCCGGGCGATGTGCGCCGGAAGCTGGACAGCGCGGGTGTGCAAGAGGTGCTGCGGCCCGCAAACATGGGCAATGGCATGACCCTGGACGCGGATCTGAACCTGCTGGTCTGCGAGCATGCCACAAGCTCGGTCGCCCGCTTTCGCCCGGACGGCACGCGCGAGGTGATGTGCAGCCACTATCAGGGGCTGGAGCTGAACAGCCCCAACGATATCTGCGTGCATTCCGATGGCTCGGTCTGGTTCACCGATCCCTGGTATGGGCGGATGCCGGGTTTCGGGGTGGAGCGGCCGCGCGTGCTGGGCTGGCAGGGCGTGTTCCGCCTGCCCCCGGGCCACCCGCCCGGCGACGAGCCGGAACTGGTGGTGGAGCGTTTCACCTTCACCCAGCCGAACGGGCTGTGCTTCAGCCCTGACGAAAAGCGGCTCTATGTCAACGACACGGAACAGGCGAATATCCGTGTCTATGACGTCGGCCCCGGGGGGAAGCTGTCGAACGGGCGGGTCTTCGCCAGCGGCATCCGCGACAGTCTGCTGCCGGGCGTGCCCGACGGGATGAAATGCGACGCCGAAGGCAATGTCTGGTGCTGCGCGCCGGGGGGCCTGTGGGTCTATGCGCCGGACGGGCGGCATATCGGCAAGGTCAGCATCCCGGAACTGGTGGCGAATTTCCACTGGGGCGGGCCGGACTGGCGCACGCTCTATGTCTGCGCCAGCACATCGGTCTATGCGCTGCCGGTGAAGGTGGGGCCGCGCAACGAGCCCTTCATGCGCGCGCGCCCGGCCGCGGCGGCTGCGAGTGGGGACGAAGCGCTGCGGCTGGATCCGTCGCGCTGCGCGCTGATCATCCAGGACATGCAGAACGACGTGGTGATGGAGGGCGGCGCCTTTGCCGATTCGGGCAGCCCGGCGCATTGCCGCGAGCAAGGGGCAATCGCCAATATCGCGCGACTGGCCGAGCGGTGCCGGGCGCTGGGCGTGCCGGTGATCCATGTCTGGTTCATCCGCCGCCAGGATGCGCGCGACATGACGCTGAACGCGCCCTTGTTCGAGGGCTGTGTCGAGGCCGGCGCGCTGGTTGACGGCTCATGGGGCGCCGAGCCGGTGCCGGGGCTGGAAGCCCAGCCCGGTGACCATGTGGTGCGCAAGGCCCGGATGTCGGCCTGGGAGGGCACCGCCCTGGAACGGATCTTGCGCGCCGAGGGCCGCGATATCCTGATCCAGGCAGGCGCCTGGACCAACATGAGTATCGAGCACACGGCGCGGACCGGGGCCGACAAGGGCTATGTGATGGTCATCCCCGAGGATGGCTGTTCCACCATGAACGCCGACTGGCACCGCGCGAGCATCGATTATGCGATGCAGAACGTGGCCCTGGTCACCCGGACGCAGGACGTGATCGATGCGCTTGGCTGAGAGGGTGGATGCCTCCGGCGGGCGTATTTGGGGCAAGATGAGGGAGCGGACGCGATGGGACGGTTGACGGGCAAGCGCGCGCTGGTGACGGCGGCGGGCGCGGGGATCGGGCGGGCTGCGGCCGAGGCTTTCGCGGCCGAAGGGGCCGAGGTGCTGGCCACCGATATCGACGAGGCC
>SKNG01000114.1 GCA_007120685.1 Paracoccaceae bacterium
GGTGCCGCGGCCCTGCCATGATCCGGATCAAGCGGGTTCAGCCCAGCCGGCCCACCAGCGCAGCCGAATCCAGCATCCGCACCGCATAGCCCCATTCGTTGTCATACCAGGCCAGCACGCGCGCCAGATTGCCCCCCGTTACCCGCGTCTGATCCGGGTGAAAGACCGCCGAATGGGCATCGTGGTTGAAATCGGCGCTGACATTGGGGTGGTCGGTGACACCAAGGATGCCCTTTAGCGGCCCCTCGGCGGCGGCGGCGCGCATGGCGTCGTTGATCTCCTCGGCCGTGGTGTCGCGGCCGGTCTGCACGGTCATGTCGACGGCCGAGACATTGGCCGTGGGCACGCGCAGCGCCACGCCGTCCAGCTTGCCCGCCAGATCAGGCAGCACCAGCCCCACGGCCCTTGCCGCGCCGGTGGTGGTGGGGATCATGCTCATGGCGGCGGCGCGGGCGCGGTAGAGGTCCTTGTGCAGCGTGTCCAGCGTCGGCTGGTCGCCGGTATAGGCGTGCACGGTGGTCATGAAACCCTTTTCGATGCCCACCGCCTGATGCAGCACCTGCGCCACCGGGGCCAGACAGTTGGTGGTGCAACTGGCGTTGGAGATGATGCGGTCTTCGGGCCGCAGGTCGCTATGGTTGACGCCATAGACGATGGTGCGGTCGGCGCCCTTGGACGGGGCAGAGACCAGCACCCGTTTCGCGCCGCCCTCCAGATAGACGCGGGCCTTGTCGGCATCCTTGAAGACGCCGGTGCATTCCAGCACCACGTCCACGTCGTTCCAGGGCAGCTCGGCCGGGTTGTGGATGGCGGTGGCGCGGATCGGGCCGCGGCCGATGTCGATACTGTCCTCGGTGGTGGTAACGGTGCCGGGGAAGCGGCCATGCACCGAATCGAAGCGCAACAGATGCGCGTTCGATTCCACCGGGCCGAGGTCGTTGATGGCGACGACTTCCACGTCGCTACGGTCCAGTTCGGCCACCGCGCGCAGGGCCAGCCGGCCGATGCGCCCGAAACCGTTGATGGCAAGTCTGATGGTCATGCTGCCCTCCTGTGGCTTCCCTTCAGGATAGGAAGCCGGGGCGCGCGCATCAACCGTGATGACCGTCAGGCGCGGTGATGCCGCCGGCACAGGGTCGATATGTCAGCAGATCGTGCAGCCGGCTTCGCGGGTGGGGCGGGCCGGGCTGTAGCCCTCGGCGATCAGGCGCACCATCCCGCCTTCGATATTGATCACCGGCACCGGCAGCTGGCGCGCCAGCTGCCGTCCGGCGCGGCCCGTGCGGTTGCCGGTCCGGCAGATCAGCGCCACGGGCTGGCCGGGTTGCATATGCGGCGCGAGGGCGCGCATGAAGCTGGCCGGATCGTCGAAGGGAATCAGCAGGGCGTTCGGCAGCACCCCGGTTTCGACCCACTCATGCGGTTGCCGGATATCGACCAGCAGCACCGGCGCGCTTTCCAGTTGTGCCGCCGGGGGGGCGGCGCTGAGCATCGCTTGGGCAGTGGCGGGCAGGGCCGTCACGGCCAGAAGGCAGCCCAGCAGCATGGCAGCAAGGGGACGCGGGCCGGGTTGGGTCTGATGGCGGGGCATCGGGATACCTGCGGATCAATCGGGCATGTCGGTGTCGGCTAGAGCGGGATGGGCTTGGGCTGAATCGGCGGGGGATTCACAAGCGGGTATTTTGCTGTTTCACTGTTTTCAGCCACAACATGGAGGGTTGAGCGGTGGGCAGAGCGATCTCAATGGATTTGCGCGAGCGGGCGATGGCACGTCTCGAGAAGGGCGAGAGCGTCCGACGGGTAGCGGAGGCGCTGGATGTGGCGCCATCGAGCGTGGTGAAATGGTCGCAGCGGCTGCGGGTGACTGGGAGCTGCGCGCCTGCGGGCACCGGCGGCCACCCGCCGCGCAAAATCGCGGGGGCGCATGAGGTCTGGATGCTGGAACGGATCAAGACGCCATTCACTCTGCGCGGCTTGGTGCGCGAGTTGGCCGAGCGCGGCCTGCGCGTCGATTACCGCACGGTCTGGTCCTTCGTGCATCGCACCGGCTATTCGTTCAAAAAAAGACCCAGCTCGCCGAGGAACAGAGCCGCCCGGATGTGAGCCGCCGTCGCGCGCGCTGGAAACGGTATCAGGACAAGATCGACCCGTCTCGCCTGGTGTTTATCGACGAGACCTGGGCCAAGACCAACATGACACCGCTGCGCGGCTGGGCCCCAAGAGGCGAGCGCCTGATCGGGCGCGCTCCGCATGGCCACTGGCGCACTATGACATTCATCGCCGCCTTGCGCCATGATCGGATCGACGCGCCGTTCGTGCTCGACGGGCCTGTGAACGGCGCATCCTTTCAAGCCTATGTCGAGCAAATTCTCGTCCCGACGCTACTTCCGGGCGACGTGGTGGTCATGGACAATCTCGGCAGTCACAAAGGGCAGGCCGTCCGCGCCGCAATCCGAGCGGCAAAAGCGCACCTGCTCTTCCTCCCGCCTTACAGCCCGGATCTGAACCCTATCGAACAGGTCTTCGCCAAACTGAAACACATGCTGCGCGAAGCGTCCGAACGAACAATGGAAACAACATGGCGCAGAATTGGCGCTCTCCTCGACCGCTTCACCCCGCAAGAATGCGCAAACTACCTCGTAAACGCTGGATATGCTTCAATCTGACCTCATCACGCTCTAGCATCGTTTCCCCGGGGGCGCGATGGGTCGCCATGCCGCAGAGGGCAGAAAGGCCCCGGTTGGGGCCTTTTGCAGTGGCGCTTGCGGGCCTGCCGTTTCAGACCAGCCGCCCCATTGCCGCCGCCACATCGGCCATGCGGCAGGAAAAACCCCATTCGTTGTCATACCAGGCCAGCACCCGCACCGTGCGCCCGCCGACCACCTTGGTCTGTTCCGGCGCGAAGATCGACGACTGCGTGGTGTGGTTGAAATCGACCGAGACCTTGGGTTCGGGGTCATAGGCCAGCACCGCGCCCATGGCGCCGGCGGCGGCCTTGCGCACCACCTCGTTGACCTCTTCCACCGTCACCGCGCGCGCGGCCACGAAGGTCAGGTCGACGGCCGAGACATTCGGCGTCGGCACCCGGATCGCCGTGCCGTCCAGCCGCCCGACCATTTCCGGCAGCACCTCGCCCAGCGCCTTGGCCGCACCCGTGGAGGTGGGGATCATCGCCATGGCGGCGGCGCGGGCGCGGTAGAGGTCCTTATGCCGGCGGTCCAGCGTCGGCTGATCGCCCGTGTAGCTGTGGATCGTGGTCATGATGCCCGATTCGATTCCGATGCCTTCGTGCAGCACCTTGGCCAGCGGCGCCAGGCAGTTGGTGGTGCAGGAGCCGTTGGACACCACCAGATGCTCGGACAGCAATTCGCGGTGGTTGACGCCGTAAACCACGGTCTTGTCGGCGTTTTTTGCCGGGGCCGAAACCAGCACCCGCTTGGCGCCACGGGTCAGGTGCACGGCGGCCTTGTCGCGCTCGTTGAACTTGCCGGTGCATTCCAGAACCACATCGACGCCGGTCCAGTCCAGTTCGGTCGGATCATAGGTGGAAAACACCTTGATCGGCCCGCGGCCCAGGTCCAGCTTGTCGCCCTCTACCCGGATCTGACCTGGAAACCGCCCATGCACGCTGTCATATTTCAGCAGATGCGCGTTGGTCTCGATGGGGCCGGTGGCGTTGATCGCCACCACCTCGACATCATTGCGCGCGCTCTCGGCGATATGCGCCAGCGTGCAGCGCCCGATGCGCCCGAACCCGTTGATCCCGATGGTGATTGTCATCTGCCCCTGCTCCCGCGCCTGCGTTGCCATAAGGTTGGTGGCCTGGCTGCTGGATGACCGCCCCGCAGGCCCGTCCGGTCAGACCCCTGTATACCGGCGTGGACGGTGCAAGAAAAGGCGGAAAGGAGGCGTTTTATGGCGTCTCGGCAAGGCGTTAGCGCAAACTGCTCCCGTTAGCGCAAACTCCCTTTGCGCCTGTGCCGCCGCCGGCGTCGAGGGTAGCGGCATGCGCTGCGACCTGTCCCATCCCGCCGGGCACCGGCGAATTGACTTGCGTTGCCCGGCGGCCCTGTGACACAGACCGTCGTTGCGCGGTGACGCGCTGGTGGCACATGGCGGCAGGCGCGCATGATTTTCGGTCTGATCACGCTTCTTTACCTGCTTGGCATCAACGGTCTGGCGCTGTGGGCCTTTGTCCATGACAAGCGCGCCTCGATCACCGGTGCGCGCCGGATTTCCGAGGACCGGCTGCTGGCCATCGCCTTTCTGGGCGGTTCGGCCGGGGCGAAGATCGGCCAGCATTTCCTGCGCCACAAGATCCGCAAGGAACCCTTCAAACAGCAGCTCAATGGCATCGTGGCGGTGCAGGTGCTGGCGATTGCCGCGTTATGGGCGATGCGGCTGGTGCAGGGCGGCTTGCCGGCGCTGATGGGCGCTTCGTGAGGCGCGCAGGTCAGGCCTGTCCCCGCGCCCGGCAGGCTCGTGTGTCGTGGTCCTGACACGGGGGTGGTCGGTTCAGCCTTGTGCCGGAGGCATCATGCAAGCACGCGCGCCAGCCCCTTGCCACCATCGCGCACTGGGTCGGCGACGGGCAGACCGGTCTCGTCGGCCGTGGCCTTGATGGCGGCTTCTGCCTCGGCCGGGGAAAGGCGCGCGGTGTTCAGCGCGATGCCCACCACCCGCGCCGGTCGCAGCGCGCCGGCGGCGCGGGCAACGGCCTCGTTCAGCGCGATCACCTCGGGCAGCGGCGGGATACGCACATGGGTCGCGTCGATCAGCGTTTCCATCCCGGCGCGGTGGCACAGGATCAGATGCGTCGCACAACTGCCGCGCATCAGCGGCAGGGTGGCGGTGCTGCCCGGGTGCAGCAGGGACCCCTGACCCTCGACCACCACGATCTCATGATCGGCGGCTTCCAGCACCAGCCGTTCCACCGCGCCCCCGGCGTGATCGACGCGGATCGCGTCCAGCGGGATGCCCCGGCCGGTGATGGCGATGCCGGTCTGCCCGGTGGCCAGAAAGGCCGCATCGCGGCCCGCCTCACGCAGTGCGCGGGTCAGTTCCAGCCCGGCGGTCATCTTGCCCACCGCCATGTCGGTGCCGACCATCAGCACGCGGGTGTTGGTCAGCCCCGCCGCCCGGGCCATCCCGATGGGCGGCGGCCCCCCCTGCGGCACGCGCAGATCCCAGACCCATTGCCCGGGCGCCAGCCGGTCGGCATAGCGCGGCTGCAACTGGTCATGCATGCCGTTGACCAGCGACATGCCCGCCGCGATGGCCTGATCCAGCACCGCCACCCAGTCCGCCGGCAGCCGCCCGCCCGATGGCGCCGTGCCCAGCACCAGCACCTGCGCGCCGAGTTCTTGTGCCTGATCCAGCGTGGCCACCACCGGCACGTCGCTGTCGATGGGCGTCAGGTCCCGCACCCGCCTGCCGGCCTGCGTGCTGTCGATCACCGCGGCCACCGGGTTCTGCCCGTAGCGCAGGATCCCTTCGGCCATCTTGGCATTGATCTTGCCGAAAGTGCCTTCGGTGAACAGCGCAATGGGCTGGGCGGGATCACGCATCGGGAAGGCCTTTCTTCAGCCGGCCGCCATGGCCGGGACGGTCGGCCGGCAGGGTTGCGCCATCCGCAAAGGGCGCGCCCTCGGCCGGGTCGGGGTCAAGGTTCAGGTGGCTGTCGAGGTCGATATAGTCGAAGAGCGCCGAGAGCGAGGCGCCGGCGGCGATGGCGATGGAACTTTCACCCATGCAGCCGATCATCGTCTTCAGCCCGTGCGCGCGGGCGGTGGCGACGATGCGCAGCGCCTCGGTGATGCCGCCGCATTTCATCAGCTTCAGGTTCACCCCGTCGACGCAATGGGCAAAGCCCGGGATGTCGGTGGAAAACTGGCAGGATTCGTCGACAAAGACGGGCAGGGCGCGGTCCTTGAACAGGTCCGGCAACTGGTCCTCGGCGCCCTTGGCGAGCGGCTGTTCGACATATTCCACGCCCCTCTCGGCCAGCCAGGCCATCATCGCGCGCGCGTCCCGCAGCGACCAGCCGCCATTGGCATCGACGCGCAGCACGGCGCCGCTGCCGCCCCCCGCCTTCAGCACGGCCTCATGGACGGCGGCGAACATGGCGCGGTCTGCCTCCACCCCCTCGGGGCTGCCCAGCTTGATCTTCAGCGCCCGCGCGCCCTGTGCCAGCAAGAGCGGCACCCGTTCGCGCACCACCTCGGGCGGGTTGATGCCCACGGTCAGCGAGGACACCACCCCCCGCCGCGCCAGTCCCAGCAGCCGGTAAAGCGGCAGGCCGGCTTGCTTTGCCAGCAGGTCCCACAGCGCGATGTCCAGCGCGGCCAGCGCGCAGGCCCCCACGCCCGCTTCGCGCCCGCGCGCCCAGATGTCATGGATCGACCCGTCGAGCCCCTGCGCGCCGATCTGCGCCACTAAGGCTTCAAGCTGAGCCTGCCCGTCCCCGGCGCTGGCGGCACCCTCGCTGGCGACCGGCGCCATCTCGCCCCAGCCGGTATGGGTGCCATCGCTGACATGGACGAACAGGTTGTCGCCCCCCAGCATTTCGCCGCGGGAAATACGCAGGGGGAAACGCTTTTTCAGGTAAAGCGTCTGATAGCCGATCTGCATGCATCCCCCCTTGGCACCCGATAAGCCGATCCCGCCGGCCGGGCCGCCTTTGACTGGCACAGGCGGCGGGGGCATGTCCAGACGCCGCGCTGCATCGGGCCGCAGAGGGTTGCAGCGCGGGGGCAGGGATCAGCGCAGGTTCGCCTCGAAGACATGGCCATCGGGCGGGCCGTTGTGAATCGCCTCGATCACATGGCGCGGCAGGTCCGCGCTGCCAGGCTCGAAGAAGCCGCAGGCGCGCAGGTTCTGCGTGACCGTGCTGCCCGCCGGGGTGCGTTCGATCACCACCCGCGCCGCGCAGGGCAGGTGGCCCCGGTTGGAAGAGATGCCCAGCTTCAGCCCGTGCA
>SKNG01000119.1 GCA_007120685.1 Paracoccaceae bacterium
AGCAGCAGCAGGAGGTGTTGCTGATCCCGGTGCTGTATTCGCTGTTCATCGTGCTGACCTCGACCGCGATCACGCTGTGGTATCGCCGCAACGCCACGCGCGAGGCGCTGGCCCGCGACGCAGCAAAGATCCGCCCCGCCTGATCGGCCCGCCCAGCCGCCGATGCCCAGGCAGGGTCGGCGGCGGGGACGCGCGAGGGCGCAGCAAACGCGCTTGACCGATGCCACGGCAGGGCAGACACTGGCCGCCGCCACGCCAAAGGGAGCAGGCCCATGCGCGCACCCCACCATCACCAAGCCCCTGCCCGCCCGCGCAACCGCGCGGCGCTGGCCTTGGCCCTGCTGGTACCCCTCGCCATGCCCCTGACCGGCGCTGCGGCCAGCACGCCGGCGAAATCCGCCTGGGACGATCTGCGCCTGGCCGCCGAACTGGGCGGGCTGCAAATCACCGCGCGCAGCATCGAGATGGACGGCGCGGCGATGATCCTGCAATCGGTCACCGTAACCCCCATCCACGGCCGCGCCGACAGCAGCTTCGCGCTGGCCGATCTGCGCATCGACCCGCAGGACGACGGGCGCGTGGCGCTGCGTCCGGCGGTCGAGGGCATGCTGACCCTTGTCGGGCTGCACGGCCGGCAGCAGCAGTTCCGCACGCATCACGACGGGGCTTTCCTGCTGCTGCAGGACGGCACCGAAGACGCGCGCGACATCACCCTCACCCTGGATTTCGGGGAACTGATCTTCGACCCCCTGCCCGGCAATGGCGCCGCCCCCGGCGATGGCACTGCCTTCGCCGCCACCCTTGCCGGGGTTGCGGGCGACCTGAGCCTTACGCTGGCCGAAGAGATCAACGCCAGCGGCGCCCTGTCGGTCGATACACTGAGCTATTCGCTGCAGGAAGAGACGCATTTTCCCTTCCGCCAGACGCAACAGACCGACGCCAGCGCCACCGGGTTGGAACTGACCTTCGACATGCAGCGGCTTGATTTTTTTGCGCAGGAACCGCTGCCGTCGCTGTCAGAGATGATCGAGGGCGGCATGCGGGCGAGCCTGACCCTGCTGGCCGAGGCCTCGGCCAGTCGCTCGCTGCAGCAATCGCCGCTCTTCAACATGGCCCTCGATGCCACATCGGGGCCGTCCACGCTGACACTGGAGGCGCGTGACGGGCTGCTGGAAATGTATACTGACGGAGAGGACATGACACTCAGCGGCAGCATCGCGGACATGCCGTTGAACATTTCCGGCGACAGCATCGCCATTTCACTGAGCATGCCCATCGTGCCCAGCGACACCCCGGGGCGGTTCGAAACCACCTTCTCGCTGGCCGGCATCGCCCTGACGCAGGACATGCTGGCGGCGCTCGACGCACCGTCTCTGATCGGCGAGACGGCCGAGTTCGAGATCACCGCCTCCGCCGCCGCGCGCTGGCGTTATGACCCCACCGCCCCCGATGCCCCGATGCACGAGGAGCCGCTGGATCTGTCCGCCCTGGTCCTGGACCGGCTGATGCTGCGCCTTTCCCAGGCGCGGCTGGAGGGCGAGGGCCGGCTGGCCCTGGACCCCGAGATGCCCTTCCTGCCTGACGGCAACGCCAATGGCACCGGCACCTTCATCTTCGAGCTGGAAGGCGGCGATGCCCTGCTGCAGATGCTGGCCGGTGACGGCACGCTGGCCGATGACCAGCTGTTCCTGGGGCGCATGATGATGAACATGCTGGGGCGCAGCGTGGGGCCTGACAGGCTGCGTTCGGAAATAGAGGTGACGCCGGGCAACGTGCTGATCAACGGGCTGCCGGTGCCGTTCTGATACGGTCTCCGCCCGATGGGCTGGGCGACCACGGGCACCGGTGCAAAAAACGGGCTTTGGAAAGCCCGTTCGCACGCGCCTTCGAAGGCGCGTCATCCCCGCGCGGGCCGAGGCAATCGGCTGGAAACAGCGCGGGCCAGACGAGCGCCAGACGGGCACCAGACGGGCGCCAGACAAGCGCCAGACGGGGGCAGACGCGGACAGACGGGGGCGAACGGATAACGCGCCATGCCGCTGCCCGTGGCGGCTTGGTCACCCGCCCCGGGTTCCGGTCAGCCGCCCAGCGCCCGCCGGACCCGTGACAGGCCCTGTTCGATATCTTCGGTCACGGCGCTGGCAAGGCCCTCATCGTCGCCGGCCCGCAATGCCGCGACGGCCTCTCGGTGCCGGTCCGGGCCAGAGGGGCCGCCGTTTTCCATCACCACCCGCAGCGAGGGGCCAAAGCGCAGCCACAGCGCCCCGGTCAGCGACAGCAGGATCGGCGCCCGAGCGGCATCGTAAAGGGCGAAATGGAATTGCGCATTCCCGGACAGATATCCCTGCACATCGCCGCTTTCGATCGCCAGATCGACCGCGCTGTCGATATCTGCAAGGCGGGCCGCCAGCGCCGCCGCCTCGCCCGCCTCGGCCTGCGCCTGCCGCGCGGCCAGCCGGGCAAGCTGCGGCTCGATGGCCAGCCGGGCAAAGGCCAGCTCATCCAGTTGCGCCAGCGTCAGTTCCGGCACCGACACCCGGCGGTTGTCATGCAGCGCCAGCGCCCCCTCGGCGGTCAGCCGGCGGATCGCCTCGCGCACCGGGGTCATGCCGACGTCCAGCGCGCCGGCAAGCCCCTGGATGGTGACCCGCTGCCCCGGCGCCAGCCCGCCATACAGCACCATGTCGCGCAGCCGGCGATAAGTCGCCTCATGCTCCGGCATCTTGGCCGGCTGGGCCTTGCTGGGCATCGTCCCGGGCGCCTTCCGCAAGAAACTGATCAAATCACCCCGGTGTTAGCCGATCCTCTGCACGCTGGCCAGCACGCGCCTGCACTTGGGCACCCGCACCGTTTGCCCTGCCGGGTCATCGTGCCGCTATGCCGGATACCTGCGCGCGCTTGCCCCCTGCCGCCACCTCGCCTAAACCCCGGTCAGGGAAGAACGGAAAAGGCAGCGATGAGCGACACCCCCCAGCCGACAAGCGAGGAGCGGGCGACATCAAAACGTATCAGCGCGCTGAAGGGCCTCTGGCCGTTCATGGGGCGCTACCGGGGGCTGCTGGCGCTGGCGCTGGGTGCGCTGGTGGCGACGGCCGTGGTGTCGCTGGCGCTGCCGCTGGCCGTGCGCCGCGTGGTGGACGGGTTTCAGGACGGCGACCTGGCGCTCCTTAACCAGTATTTCCTGGCCGCGCTGATCATCGCGGGGCTGCTGGCACTGGGCACGGCCACGCGCTACTACCTGGTCACCCGGCTGGGCGAGCGGATGGTCGCCGATATCCGCCGCGCCCTGTTCGAGCGCGTCATCGGCCTGAGCCCCGCTTTCTATGAGCGCATCATGACCGGCGAGGTACTGTCGCGCCTGACCACCGACACCACGCTTATCCAGTCGATCATCGGCTCTTCGGTCTCCATCGCGCTGCGCAACGCGCTCTTGCTGGTGGGCGGGCTGATCATGCTGACGCTGACCTCGGCAAAGCTGACCGGGCTGGTGCTGCTGATCGTGCCGGGCATCATCGTGCCCATCGTGGTGCTGGGCCGGCGGCTGCGGCGGCTTAGCCGCGAGAATCAGGACTGGATCGCGGCTTCGTCCGGCAATGCGTCCGAGGCGCTGGGCGCGGTGCAGACGGTGCAGGCCTTCACCCATGAGACCGCCAGCATCACGCGCTTCAACCGCGTGACCGAACGCAGCTTCGATACCGCCCTGCGCCGGGTGGCCACGCGGGCGGTGATGACGGCCATCGTGATCTTTCTGGTCTTTGCCGGCATCGTCGGCGTGCTGTGGGTTGGCGCGCTGGATGTGCGCGAGGGCACCATGACCGTGGGCGAACTGGTGCAGTTCGTCATCTATTCGGTCATCGTCGCGGGCTCCGTCGGCGCGCTGAGCGAGACCTGGAGCGAATTGCAGCGCGCCGCCGGGGCTACCGAGCGGCTGGTGGAGCTTCTGTCAGCCACCGACAGCGTCAACGATCCCGCAACCCCGCTGGCCCTGCCAGAGCCGGTGAAAGGCGCGGTGGAGTTTGAAGGGGTGCGCTTCCACTACCCCTCGCGCCCCGGCCAGTCGGCGCTGGACGGGATCACGCTGCGGGTGCGGCCGGGTGAGACGGTGGCGCTTGTCGGCCCCTCCGGCGCGGGCAAGACCACGATCATCCAGCTTCTGATGCGCTTCTTCGACCCGCAGGAAGGCCGCGTCACGCTGGACGGGCAGGACATCCGCCAGCTTGCCCGGCGCGATTTGCGCAGCGCCATGGCGCTGGTGCCGCAGGACCCGGTGATCTTTGCCACCACGGCGCGCGAGAACATCCGCTTCGGCCGCCCCGATACCAGCGATGCCGAAATCGAGGAGGCCGCCCGCGCCGCCGCCGCGCATGACTTCATCACCGCCCTGCCGCAGGGCTATGACACCGAACTGGGCGAGCGCGGCGTGATGCTCTCTGGCGGGCAGAAGCAGCGCATCGCCATCGCCCGCGCCATCCTGCGCGATGCGCCGGTGCTGCTCTTGGACGAGGCGACATCGGCGCTGGATGCGGAAAGTGAACGCGCGGTGCAGGCGGCGGTGGAACGGCTGGCGCGCGGGCGCACGACGCTGGTGGTGGCGCACCGGCTGGCGACCGTGCGACAGGCCGACCGGATCGTGGTGTTCGAGCAGGGCCGCATCGTGGCCGAGGGCACGCATGACGCGCTGATCGCCCAGGGCGGGCTTTACGCAAGGCTGGCGCGGCTGCAGTTCACCGCCAGCGAGGCCGCCTGAGCCAGCGCCACCAACGCCTTGGTGACAGGGCCTGTTGTTGCAGGACCGCAACAAAACCGTCATCCTGCCCCCTGGAGGAAGCACAAACCCCGGGGGGAGCCGCCGATGACCCGTAAGTTTGCCACCATCGCCGACCGCGATGCCATCCAGGGGGAAATGCCCTGGGCCGACCGGGACCTGCCGGTGACGGTCTATGAACAGATCAGTCGCACCCGCCACCAGCATGGGCGCCGCAACGCCATCTCATTCCAGTTGTTCTCCGACCCGGGCGCCAAGGCCGAGACCCTGACCTGGACGCAGTTCCACAACCAGGTCACCCAGGCCGCCAACCTGTTCCGCAGCCTGGGCGTGGGCGACGGCGATACGGTGGCCTATGTCCTGCCGACGGTGAACGAGACCGCGGTAACGCTGTTCGGCGGCATGACGGCAGGCGTGGTCAACCCGATCAACCCGCTGCTGGAGCCCGAAAAGATAGCCGGTATCCTGCGCGAGACGCAGGCCAAGGTGGTGGTCACGATCCGCGCCTTCCCGAAAACCGATGTGGCGCAAAAGGTGGCCGAGGCCGTGGCTAACGCGCCCAGCGTCAAGACGGTGCTGGAGGTGGATCTGCTGCGCTACCTCAGCCCGCCGAAAAGCTGGATCGTGCCGCTGATCCGGCCAAAGAACCCCATCCGCCACAATGCCCGCGTGCTGGACTTCGCCAGCGAAATGGCCCGTCAGCCCGGCGACCGGCTAACCTTCGAGCTGTCGACGCAGGACCGCGTCTGCACCTATTTCCACACCGGCGGCACCACCGGCACGCCGAAAGTGGCGCAGCATCTGGCCTCGGGCCTGCTCTACAACGGCTGGATCGGCTCTGAACTCCTGCTCTCGCCCGAAGACGTGACGCTCTGCCCCCTGCCACTGTTCCATGTCTTCGCCGCCTATCCGGTGATGATGGCAGCTGTCTGCTCGGGCTCGCATGTCGTGTTCCCCACCCCGCAGGGCTACCGCGGCGATGGGGTTTTTGACAATTTCTGGAAGCTGGTCGAACGCTGGGGCGCGACCTTTATCATCACCGTGCCCACAGCCATGTCCGCGCTCATGCAACGCAAGGTAAATGCCAAAATCTCAACCTTACGCAACGGTTTTTCGGGTTCTGCGCCCCTACCGGTTGAACTTTACAAACGTTTCGAGGAAGCCACCGGGGTGTCGATCGTTGAAGGATACGGGCTGACAGAGGCCACTTGCCTGGTCTCGGCCAATCCTGTGGACGGGTTGAAAAAGATCGGGTCGGTGGGCCTGCCCTTCCCCTATACGGATATTCGGATCCTGCAGTTCAACGGCGATGGCGGCATCGCCCATGAATGCGCCACGGACGAGATCGGCGAGATCTGCGTTTCTTCCCCCGGGATCTTCGAGGGCTCCACCTATACCGAACAGGCCAAGAACCTGGGCCTGTACGCCGACGGGCATTACCTGCGCACCGGCGATCTGGGGCGCGTCGATGCCGATGGCTATCTGTGGATAACGGGGCGGGCCAAGGATCTGATCATCCGCAGCGGGCACAATATCGACCCGGCGATGATCGAGGAGGCGCTGCTCAGCCACCCGGCGGTGGCCTTTGCCGGCGCCATCGGCCAGCCCGACGCCATGGCCGGCGAACTGCCCTGCGTCTATGTCGAACTCGTCGCCGGGGCCAGCGCCACTCCGAAAGAGCTGCTGGAACATGCCACCGACCGCATCCCGGAACGCGCGGCGATCCCCAAGCACGTCGAGTTGCTGGCCGAGTTGCCGAAAACCGCGGTTGGCAAGGTGTTCAAGCCTGACCTGCGACGTCTGGCGATCACCCGTGTCTACGACCGGCTTTTCGCCGAGAACAAGCTGGACGCACGGGTGGTAGAGGTCATCGAGGACAAGAAACGCGGTCTCGTCGCCCGGATCGAGCGCAAGGGCACGGTTGATGAGAGTGCCGTGGCGGCGAAACTGGGCGAGTTCGCCGTGCCTTGGGAATGGGCCTGACGGCGAGAACAAGAGGGGGCCCTGCCCCCGTCGCCTGACGGCGACTCCCCCGGAGTATTTAATGCAAGATGAAAACCGGAAACGGGCTTCTCTTCCGTCTGCCCCGTCATCTTGCCCGAAAATACGCGCCGGGGTGAATGGCCGCAGGCCAGAGGGGGCGGCACCCCCCTGGACGCCGCGCAACAGCGCGGCGCCCGGCCCAAGCGCCGGCTGCGCCCTTA
>SKNG01000251.1 GCA_007120685.1 Paracoccaceae bacterium
CCAGCCCGTGGGCGATCTGGAACCGCTGCACCGCCTGCTGCATGACGGCGTCATAGCGGGCGGTGGCGACGCGGGGCATGTAACCCATGGCGATCAGCCGGTTGCGCAGCGCGATCACGGCATCGCCGGTCTGGCCCGGCCGCAGCCCGCCCGAGGGTACCCGCGCCCCCCATCCACCGCGCGCGATGGTATCTTCCAACTCCCGCTTGGCGCGAAACAGCCGTGCATATTCCGGCGAGGCGGGCGCCAGGTTGCGAATGAAGCTGACCGGTTCGGCCGCCGCGAAATCATGCATCAGCTGGCTGGCATCGGGGCGCGGCAATTCGCGCACGATCTGCGACAGGATGGTCTGTGGCTCCAGCACACCCGAGGAGATGTCGCGCGCAAACTGCAGGAAGGTCAGGCTGGCCAGGGCCTCGGCAAACCCCCGGTCGCGTTCGCTTTCGACGGCATGGAAGGCAGCCAGCAGGCCCGGCAGGTCGTAGCGGGCCGCCGGCAGGCCGTGTTCGGCCGCGCGCGACAGCGCCGAGACCAGTGCGCTGCGCCGCGCCGCGTGTTCGGCGCCCGTCCAGACCGGCGCGAAGTCGGTCTCGCGATAGAAACCGGCCAGAGCGCGGTTCTGCGCCACCCCCTCGGCCAGCGCCTGGCGGAAGGCGGGGAAGGTCTGAGCCTGTGCGGGCGCGCTCAGCATCAGCCCCACACCCGCCGGTACCGCCACGGCTAACGGCAATGCCGCCGCTGTGCCCAGCGCCGCCACGATCCCAAGCCCGGTAAGGCGCAGTCGACGGGTCAGGCCGGCCCTGTTGCCGGTTATTTGACTGCGGTTTGGCGTCTTCGGGTCTTGCATCACCTACTCCATCAGTTCCAGACCGCCCTGCCGACGCAGACGGCACCGGCGGATTCTCGCTCAAGTATCTGTCATGGAGCATAAATTCGCCGCTAACAATCCTGTTAGCGCCGATTCCAACCTGTGGTTGCGGTTCTGGCGCCGCTTCCCGGTTGCCGGGTTGACGCCCAGCGGTGCCGGTCCGATCCAGCCTGCCGGCGACCCCAACAAGGTCGCCGCAAGCATGCGAAATCCATTCAATAAACAGTTTCTTGGCGAATTTCAGCGAAAACCCGCCGATAGTCCAGCGTCGCTGTCAGACGGGGTGATTCTGGGGTTGGGCGAAGGAAAGGGTTGTGGCATCCATACCTCAGTCGAAAGAAAAACTGTCCGCCACGACGCCGGCCCACGCACCGGCCAGTGCGACAGAGACCACGGCAACCGGGCAGCCGGCGTGCAGGCGTCGGACAGAAAAAGAGACGGGGACAGAAGGATATGAGTGAAGACAACTGGACCGGGTTTTCCCGGCGTGCGCTTCTGGGTATTTTCGCCGCCACCACTGTCGTTGCAGCACCGCATTACGCCAATGCCTTCTCGCTTCGTCGCGGGGCTGGCCAGTTCCGGCGACTGAGGCTTTACTCAGGCCGCACGGGCGAGCGTTTGCAAATCACCTACTGGATCGATGGGGACTACATCCCCGAGGCTTTGACCGACATCAACCGGTTCTTCCGCGACTGGCGCGACAACCGGATACACCGGATCGATACCCGGACGCTGGATCTGATGGCAGCCGCGCATCGGATGCTGGATATCGATGAGCCGTACATGCTGCTCTCGGGCTATCGCTCGCCGCAGACCAACGCCATGCTGCGGCGGCGGTCGCGCAATGTTGCGCGCAACTCGCGCCACACCATAGGCCAGGCGGCGGATGTGCGCGTGCGCAACCGCACGGTCAACCAGATCGCCCGCGCCGCATCGGTCACGAATGCCGGCGGGGTGGGGCGGTATTCGCGCTCGAACTTCGTGCATATGGATTGTGGCCCGGTGCGCAACTGGGGCGCGTAATCCGGCAGCATCTGCGCCGGCCCGGCCTGGCGGCAATGAACAGCAGGCCCGGTGCATTGCGCCGGGCCTTTCGCATTATCGCGCGCGAAAGACTTTTCCTTTCACCGCATTCCATGCACTAGAATGGCGCGGCCAAACCCTGAAACAGCAGG
Organism: Paracoccaceae bacterium; assembly: GCA_007120685.1. GTDB lineage: Bacteria > Pseudomonadota > Alphaproteobacteria > Rhodobacterales > Rhodobacteraceae > Pararhodobacter. Next base: position 2,044 of record SKNG01000251.1, read on the forward strand.
CCCATGTTCGACACCGCTTTCTGGTTGACCGTCGCCGCCATCCTGGCACTTCTCGTTCTTTCCGGCTTCTTTTCCGGCAGCGAGACCGCGCTCACCGCCTCTTCCCGCGCCAAACTGCGCGCGCAGGCCGACAAGGGCTCGCGCGGGGCAGGGCGGGCGCTGGGCCTGACCGAGGACAGCGAAAGACTGATCGGCTCGGTCCTGCTGGGCAACAACCTGGTCAATATTCTTGCCGCCTCGCTGGCCACGGCATTGTTCACCCGGCTTTTCGGCGACAGCGGCGTGGCGCTGGCCACGCTGGTGATGACGCTGCTGGTGCTGATCTTCGCCGAGGTGCTGCCCAAGACCTATGCCATCACCAACCCCGAAACCGCCGCCGCGCGGGTTTCGGCGCCGATCCGGGCGGTGGTGCTGGTGCTGGCGCCCATCGTGCAGGCGGTGCAGGTGCTGGTGCGGGCGCTTCTATGGCTGTTCGGCGTTCGCACCGACCCCGACAGCGCGGTGCTGTCCTACCGCGAGGAAATCGCCGGCGCGCTGGCGCTGGGCCATTCCGAGGGGATGGTCCAGAAGGAAGACCGCGACCGCCTGCTGGGCGCGCTGGATCTGGGGCATCGCATGGTGGAAGAGGTGATGTTGCACCGCAGCCAGATCGAGACCGTGAACATCGACGCGCCGATCGAGGAAATCATCGCGCAATGCGTCAATTCCACCCACACCCGCCTGCCGGCCTGGCAGGGCGAACCCGAGAACATCGTCGGCGTGATCCATTCACGCGATCTGATGCGCGAGGTTCACCGGCTGGTCACCGAGGCCGGCGGCCGCTTCAGCGCCGTCTCCGCACTGGATCTGATGGCGGTGGCGCGCGCGCCCTATTTCGTGCCGGAGACCACCCCGCTTGACGAACAGATGCGCCAGTTCCTGAACCACCGGCGCCATTTCGCGCTGGTCATCGACGAATACGGCGCGCTGCTGGGTCTGGTGACGCTGGAGGACATCCTGGAAGAGATCGTCGGCGACATCGAGGACGAGCATGACGAGGGCATGCCGGACCCCATCACCCGGCTGACCGATGGCGGCATCGAGATCGATGGCGCCATGACCATCCGTGACCTGAACCGCGCGATGGACTGGTCGCTGCCCGACGAGGAAGCCAACACCGTGGCCGGGCTGGTGATCCACGAGGCGCAGATGATCCCGGAAGCCGGCCAGATCTTCCGCTTTCATGGCTTCCGGTTCGAGGTGGCTGAGCGCGCCGAGAACCGCGTAACCCGGCTGCGCATCCGGCCTGTGTGATCCGCCGCCCTGGCCGTGGCCACTTGAAGCTGCGCCTGGGGGGCATAAACTAGGCCTATGGGAGCATCCGTCAGATCGGCCAGATCATGATCCGTTACAGCCTGAAATGCGACAAGGGCCACGAATTCGACAGCTGGTTCGCCTCTTCGGCGGCCTATGACAGTTTGCGCGCCGCCGGCCGCGTGACCTGCGCCATCTGCGGCAGCGCGCAGGTGGAAAAGGCGATGATGGCGCCAGCGGTCGGCAAGGCCGGGGAGAAGGCGGCTGACAGGGGCGAGGATCAGGCCGTTGACAAGGCCGCGCCTGCCCCGCTTTCGGCGCCTTCGCCGCAGGACGCCTTGGCGGCGCGGTTGGCGGCGCTGCGGCGTCATGTCGAGGAAAACTCCGACTATTTGGGCATGGAATTCGCCCGCGAGGCCCGCGCCATCCATGACGGCGAGGCGCCCGAGCGCGCGATCTGGGGCGAGGCGAAGCTGGACGAGGCGAAGGCGCTGATCGAGGATGGCGTGCCGGTGGCGCCGCTGCCCTTCAGCCGCCCGCGCGATGTGAACTGACCCATCGCGTGCCTGGCCCGGCGCGGTCCTGCACTGCACAACCCACCCTTGCACCGCCCCCCCGCCGCCAGTATGAGATGCCCGCGCCGCGCGGGCGGACGACGCTTTGGGGGTTGGGCTGCGATGCCGCTTCTGGTGATGAAATTCGGCGGCACCTCCGTCGCCGATCTGGACCGCATCGCGCGCGCCGCCGAAAAGGTGAAGCGCGAGGTCGAGCGTGGCCATGACGTCATCGTCATCGTCTCGGCCATGGCCGGGCGCACCAACGAGCTGGTCGGCTGGGTGAACCAGACCTCGCCCTTCTACGACGCGCGCGAATACGACGCCGTTGTCGCCAGCGGCGAGAACGTCACCGCCGGGTTGATGGCGCTGCGGCTGCAGGAAATGGATGTGCCCGCGCGCAGCTGGCAGGGCTGGCAGGTGCCGATCCTGACCACCAGCGCGCATGGCGCCGCCCGTTTCATCGACATTCCGCGCGCCAATATCGAGGCGAAATTCGCCGAAGGCATGAAGGTCGCCGTGGTGGCGGGCTTTCAGGGGCTCAGCCCGGAAGGCCGCATCACCACGCTGGGCCGGGGCGGATCGGACACCACCGCGGTGGCCTTTGCCGCCGCCTTCGGCGCCGAACGCTGCGACATCTACACCGATGTCGACGGCATCTACACCACCGACCCCAGGATAAGCGCCAAGGCGCGCAAGCTGGACCGTATTTCCTTCGAGGAGATGCTGGAACTGGCCAGCCTTGGTGCCAAGGTCTTGCAGACCCGTTCTGTCGAACTGGCGATGCGCTACAAGGTGCGGCTGCGGGTGCTGTCGTCCTTTGACGAAACCGACGAGAACTCCGGAACCCTGGTCTGCGACGAGGATGAAATCATGGAACTGAAGGTCGTCTCCGGCGTGGCGCATAGCCGCGATGAAGCCAAGATCACACTGGTCACCGTGCAGGACCGGCCCGGCATCGCCGCCGCCATCTTCGGCCCGTTGGCCGATGCCGGTGTGAATGTCGACATGATCGTGCAGAACATCAGCGAAAAGGACTATGGCGACCAGCCCGGCGCGGTGACCGACATGACCTTTTCCTGCCCGGTCGATCACGTGGACCGTGCCCGCCGCGCCATCGAAGGGGCGCGCGCTGCCGGCACCATCGGCTATGAGGATCTGGTCGTCGATACCGATGTGGCCAAGGTCTCGGTCGTCGGCATCGGCATGCGCAGCCATGCCGGTGTTGCGGCGCGCATGTTCCAGGCGCTTGCCGCAGAAAACGTCAATATCAAGGTGATCGGCACGTCAGAGATCAAGATTTCCGTGCTGATTGACCGCAAGTACATGGAACTGGCCGTGCAGACCCTGCATGATGCCTTCGAACTGGACAGGGCGGGCTGATCCCGCCTGACCGGCATCCCGGGGGGAGGGGCCATGCCGCATCGGCTTGAGACCCAGAGCCGCAAGCTTCTGCGCCGGCTGCGCGACACGCTGGCCGAACCCGGCAACGGGCAGGAACGGCTGGACCGGATCACCAGGCTGATTGCGGAATCGATCGGCACCGATGTCTGCTCGATCTACCTGTTCCGCGATGCCGAGACGCTGGAGCTTTGCGCCACGCACGGGCTGAGGCGCGATGCCGTCCACAAGACCCGGCTGAAGCTGGGCGAAGGGCTGGTTGGCCGTGCCGCGCGGGCCGGCACACCCATCAACACCGCCAACGCGCCCTCGGAGCGCGGCTTCCGCTACATGCCGGAAACGGGGGAAGAGGCGTTTTCCTCCTTCCTGGGCGTGCCGATCCAGCGGCTGGGCGAGCGGCGCGGGGTCCTGGTCATCCAATCGCGCGCGGCGCGGCTGCGCGATGACGACGAAATCTATGCGCTGGAAGTCGTCGCCATGGTACTGGCCGAGATGACCGAACTGGGCGCTTTTGTCGGCGATGACAACGCCATGGCCGCGCCGCACAAGAACCCGGTGATGATCCGTGCCGGCGCGGCGCAGGAGGGCACCGCCGAGGGCCAGGTCTGGCTGCACGAGCCGCGCGTGGTGGTCACCAACCTGGTCAATGACGACCCCGAGGCGGAAAAGGAACGCCTGCGCGCGGCGGTCGATCAACTGCGTGTCTCGATCGACGATCTGATGCGCGCGGCGCAGACCTCGGATGCCGATCACCGCGCAGTGCTGGAAGCGTATCGGATGTTCGCCCATTCGCGCGGCTGGCTGCGGCGGATGGAGCAGAGCATCGAAAGCGGCCTTTCGGCCGAGGCGGCGGTGGAGAAGGAGCAAAGCCAGGCCCGCTCCCGGCTGCAACTGGTGCCCGATGCCTATCTGCGCGACCGGCTGCACGATCTGGACGATCTGGCCAACCGCCTGCTGCGCATCCTCACAGGCCAGGGGCGCGAGACCGGCGTTGACCTGCCAGAGCGGCCGATCCTGGTGGCGCGCAACATCGGCCCGGGTGAGCTACTGGACTACGGGCGCAAGCTGCGCGGCGTGGTGCTGGAGGAAGGCTCGGTCGGCAGCCATGCGGCGGTGGTGGCGCGGGCGCTGGCGATCCCGCTGGTGGTGCATGCCGAACGCATCACCACCGAGGCGCTGAACGGCGATCCGATCATCGTCGATGGCGACGAGGGCGTGGTGCATCTGCGCCCGGGCGACGATGTGGCCGGCGCCTATCGCGACAAGATCGCGGTGCAGTTGCAGGATCGGGCACGCTTTGCCGCGCTGCGCGACCAGCCGGCCCAGGCGCGCTGCGGCACGCGGCTGAGCCTGCACATGAACGCGGGCATCATGGCCGACCTGCCCTCGCTTGCCGGCTCGGGTGCCGAAGGGGTGGGGCTGTTTCGCACCGAATTGCAATTCCTGCTGCGCAATTCCATGCCGCGCCGTTCCGATCTGGCGGCTCTTTATACGCGGGTCATGGACGCCGCGAGCGGCCGCCGGGTGGCGTTCCGCACGCTCGATATCGGTTCGGACAAGGTCATGCCCTACATGAAACGGCCCGACGAGCCGAACCCGGCGATGGGCTGGCGGGCGTTGCGGGTGGGGCTGGACAAGCCGGGTGTGCTGCGCATGCAGCTGCAGGCGCTGA
>SKNG01000422.1 GCA_007120685.1 Paracoccaceae bacterium
GGTTCCTCGCCGGCGATGCAGGCGGTCTATGCCAAGATCCGCTCGGTGGCGCGGTCGATGGCGACGGTCTTCATCACCGGCGAAAGCGGCACCGGCAAGGAACTGGCGGCCGAGGCCGTGCATCGCGCCTCGCCCCGCGCGGGCGGCCCCTTCATCGCGCTGAACTGCGGCGCCATCCCGGTCGATCTGCTGGAATCCGAGGTGTTCGGCCATCTGCGCGGCTCTTTCACCGGGGCGATATCGGACAAGCAGGGCGCGGCGGCGGCGGCCAGCGGCGGCACGCTGTTCCTGGACGAGATCTGCGAGATGGACCTGAACCTGCAGACCAAGCTTCTGCGCTTTCTGCAGACCTCGACCATCACACCGGTGGGGGCCACGAAGCCGCGCAAGGTCGATGTGCGCATCGTCTGCGCCACCAATCGCAACCCGCTGGAAGAGGTGCGTCTGGGCCGGTTCCGCGAGGATCTGTATTACCGACTGCATGTGGTGCCCATCGCCATGCCGCCCCTGCGCGAACGCGGCGAGGATGTGATCGAGATCGCCGAGTCGCTGCTTGTGGACATGGCGCGCGAGGAGGGCCGCGCCTTTGCCGGGCTGGAGGACGCGGTGCAGCGCCTGTTCCGGCACCTTGCCTGGCCCGGCAACGTGCGGCAGTTGATCAACGTCTTGCGCAATGTCGTGGTCATGAACGACGGACCGCTGGTCACCCGCACCATGTTGCCGCCGGATCTGCTGGAAGACGCGGGCAAGGCACCGGCCGAGGGCTTAACGGCGCCGGAAGACGTGCCCCAGGGGCTCGATGCGTTGGCCGGGCGGACACTGGCGCAGATCGAACGGATGGTGATCGAGGATACCCTGCGCCGCCACGGCGGTTCGGTGCCGAAAACGGCGCGGGCGCTGGATGTCTCGGCCTCGACACTCTATCGCAAGCTGGACGCCTGGGCCAAGGCCGATGCGCGGAACGAGACGGGATGAGCGCGGCCCCCGGCGGTGCAGGTAGGGCCCCGCGGTCGGTCCTGATCACCGGCTGTTCCTCGGGCATCGGGCTGGATGGTGCATGGGCCCTGCGCGCGCGCGGCTGGCAGGTCTTCGCCACCTGCCGGAAAGAGGATGACTGCGACCGCCTGCGCGGCGAGGGTTTCATCAGCCCGCGGCTGGATTACGCCGATCCCGCCAGCATCCGCGCGGCGCTGAATCAGGTCTTGGCACAAACCGGCGGGCGGCTCGATGCGCTGTTCAACAACGGCGCCTTCGCCACGCCCGGCGCGGTCGAGGATCTGCCGACCGACGCGCTGCGCGATATCTTCGAGGCCAATCTCTTCGGCTGGCACGAACTGACGCGCGCTGTCCTGCCGGTGATGCGCGCGCAGGGGTACGGGCGGGTGGTGCAGTGTTCTTCCGTCCTGGGTTTTGCGCCGATGCCCTGGCGGGGCGCCTATGTGGCGTCGAAATACGCGCTGGAAGGGCTGACCCATGTGCTGCGGATGGAGATGCGCGACACGGGGATCAAGGTAATCCTGATCGAACCGGGGCCGATCACCACCAATTTCCGCAAGAATGCCGCGCTGAATTTCGAACGCTGGATCGACTGGCAGGCCAGCCCGCGGGCCGAGCAGTATCGCAGCCGTCTGCGGCCGCGTCTTTATGCCTCGGCCAAAGGGGGCGATCCGGGGGAATTGCCGCCCTCGGCTGTCACGCGCCGGCTGATCCACGCGCTGGAAAGCCCGCGCCCGCGCCCGCGTTATTTCGTCACCGCGCCGACCTGGGCCATGGCCATCGCAGGGCGGCTGCTGCCGACGCGGGTGCAGGACGCGATTCTGGCGCGGCTTTGAGGGACCCGACGCCGCGCTTCGGGCCCGGCCGGAAAAAGCGCCTTCGAAGGCGCTTGCCACGGGCCTTCGAAGGCCCGTTTTCCCCGCCCGCTTCAGCCGTGTCAGGGCATCAACACCGTCGAGCCCGTCGTCTTGCGCGCCTCCAGCACGCGATGCGCCTCGGCCACATCCTCCAGCGGGTAGCGCTGGTCCACCCGGATTTCCACCGCGCCGGACAGCACCTTTTCGAAAAGGTGCTGGGCCATCGTCTGACAGGTCTGGTGATCGGCGATATGGGTGAACAGCGTGGGCCGGGTCAGTTGCAACGACCCGCCGGCGGCCAGCTTGCCCAGATCGACCGGCGGCACCGGGCCAGAGGCATTGCCGAAGGATATCATCATCCCCAGCGGCCGCAGGCATTTCAGCGATCCCTCGAAAGTCGCCGCCCCTACCGAATCCATCACCGCATCGACCCCGCGCCCGGCCGTCATCTCGGCCACGCGGGCCGGAAAATCCTCGGCCGAGTAATCGATCGCCTCGGCCGCGCCATGCTCCAGCGCCAGCTTGCATTTCGCCGCGCTGCCGGCGGTGGCGATCAACCTGATGCCCTCGGACCGCGCCCATTGGCAGGCGATCAGCCCCACCCCGCCGGCGGCAGCGTGAAACAGCACCGTGTCGCCCTTTGTCAGCGGCACGGTGCGGTGAAACAGGTATTGTACCGTCAGCCCCTTCAGCATCATCGCCGCGCCGGTCTCGAAATCGATGCCATCGGGCAGCGGGCAGACCTGGGCGGCGGGCATCACGCGGGCCTCGGTATAGGCGCCCGGCGGCTGGGCGGCATAGGCGGCGCGGTCGCCGGGCTTGAGGTGGGTGACGCCTTCGCCCACAGCCTCGATCACGCCGGCCGCCTCCATCCCCAGCGCGGCGGGCAGTTGCATCGGGTAAAGCCCGCTGCGCTGGTAGACATCGATGAAATTCAGCCCGCAGGCATGGTGGCGGATGCGGACTTCGCCCGCCCCCGGTTCGCCCAGCGGGCGGTCGGTCAGTTTCAGCTCTTCCGGCCCGCCATGGGCCTCGATGATGACGGTGCGCGCCATGATGGTTTCCCCTTCTTCGTTGCCGCGCAGGATGGCGCAGGCGGCGGGCACTTGCAATCGCGGGCAATTCCCATCGCCGCGCGGCTGGGTTAGGCAGGGGCCGGAACAGCAGCAGGGGGCAGCGATGGCGGATTGGGAAACGGCGATTCAGGGCAAGGCGGTGCTGATCACCGGCGCCAGCCGGGGCATTGGTGCTGCCACGGCGCGGCTGTTTGCCGAGAAAGGCGCGCGGCTGGGGCTGGCCGGGCGGCCCTCGGACGCGCTGCAGGCAGTGGCGGAGGAATCGGGCGCGGCGCTGATTCCCTGCGATGTGGCCGATTTCGGTCAGGTGGAAGGCGCGGTCACACTGATGCGGGACCGCTTCGGCGCGCTGGATGTGCTGATCAACAATGCCGGCGTGATAGACCCCATCGCGCCGCTGGCCCAGGCCGACCCGGACGCCTGGGCGCGCCAGATCGCGGTCAATCTGAACGGTGTCTTTCACGGCATGCGCGCCGCGCTGCCAGTGATGCAGGCGCAGGGGGCAGGGACCATCATCACCGTGGGATCGGGCGCCGCCTACGGCCCGATGGAGGGCTGGTCAGGCTATTGTGCGTCAAAGGCCGGGGCGATCATGCTGACCCGCGCCGCGCATCTGGAGGCGGGCGAGGCGGTGCGCGTCCTGTCGCTTTCCCCCGGCACGGTGGCGACCGACATGCAGGCGGCTATCAGGGCGTCCGGCGTGAACCGGATCAGCCAGCTGGACTGGTCGGCGCATGTGCCGCCAGAATGGCCGGCGCGGGCGCTCTTGTGGATGTGCAGCGCGGCCGCTGACCGGTTCCGGGGTGGCGAGGTATCGCTGCGCGAGGACGATGTGCGCGCCGAACTGGGGCTGGTCGCATGATCCGGCGCGAGGAGGCTGGCGCGCTGTGGCGGCTGGTCATCGACCGGCCGGACAAGGCCAATTCGCTGACGGCGGCGATGCTGGAGGCCCTGATCGGCCATCTGGACGCGGCTCAGGCGGCCGGCGTGCCGGCGCTGGTGCTGACCGGCACGGGCCGCGTGTTCAGCGCCGGGGCCGATCTGGAGGAGGCGAAGGCGGGATTGGCCACCAGCCCGCTGTGGGAAGAGGTCTCGGGCCGGTTGGCCGCGCTGCCGGCGCTGACCGTGGCGGCGCTGAACGGCACGCTGGCGGGCGGCGCCTTCGGCATGGCGCTGGCCTGCGATATCCGGCTGGGCGTAGCGGGGGCGAAGTTTTTCTATCCGGTGATGAAGCTGGGTTTTCTGCCGCAGCCTTCGGACCCGGCGCGGCTGGCGGCGCTGGTGGGGCCGGGCCGGGCGCGGCTGATCCTGATGGCCGGCCAGCGGATCGAGGCCGAGGAGGCGCTGTCCTGGGGGCTGCTGGACCGGCTGGCGGCGCCCGATGCGCTGCAGGACGCGGCCGAGGCGCTGTGCGCGGATGCCTGCGCCGCGCCGGCGGGGCATCCGGGGCGGATCAAGGCGCTGATCCCCCGTAGCCTGCCGACATAGGCGCGCGTGGCGTCTTGCCGCTGGCGGCGTGCAGCGCGGCGCGGTATGAGTTTATTCATGCAGGCGTTCCGATCCCTTGCCCTGATCCTGCTGGCGCTGGCCGTTATGGCGGCCAGCGTGCCGATGGTCATGGCCCGGCATCATGGCGGGGCGGTGGCCACGGTGGAACTGTGCACCGGCACCGGCATGATCACGCTGCGCATCGATGCCGGTGGTAACCCGGCGGGGCCGGAAATACCCTGCCCGGATTGCATGCCGGCGCTGTCCTCGGCCCTGCCGGCGGTTGCCCTGGGCCCTGCGCTGCCGCTGCGGCTGGTGGCCCTTGTCACGCCGTTGCGCGACCGTCCGGCGGCTCGCCCGTTCCGGGCGCTACACCGTCACGCCAGGGCGCCGCCGATGTCGATCTGATCCCCCTTTCCCCAATCAGATCAAGACATCAGGAGGAACCTATGCTCCGCAAGACTTTCCTTGCCGCCCCGCTGGCTGCGGCCACGGCGCTTGTCACCCTGCCCGCGCTGGCCTGCGACGGGTTCGAAGTCCATGAACCCTATGCCCGCGCTGCGCATGGCATGGCGCAGTCCGGCGCGGCCTTCATGATCATCCACAACCACGGCACCGAGGATTGCCACATCACCGGCGCGCGGTCGGACGTGGCGCAGCGGGTGGAATTGCACACCCATATCGAGGATGACCAGGGCGTGATGCGCATGGTCGAGATCGAAGAGGGCTTTGCGCTGCCGGTGGACGCCGAGGTGGTGCTGGAGCGCGGCGGCGACCATGTGATGTTCCTGGGCCTGAACCGGCCGCTGGAGCAGGGTGCTGCGGTCGAGGTGACCTTTGTCTTTGCCGACGGGGCCGAGGCGACGGTGGAAGTGCCGGTGGACAACGAACGCCCGGCCGGTGCGCAGAGTCACTCGCATGACCACTCTCACGACCACACGAACGACCACTCCAACGGGCACTCGCACGATCACTCCCACGGCCACGGCGACAACTGATCCGTCCCGTCGGGCGCCTTATCCCGCCCTTTTCCCTTCCCGGTGCGCGGCCGGGAAGGGGGTCGGACCCGGGCCGTTTTCCGGCCCGGGCGCCTCCGGCTTCGTGCCGTCCCTTCGGCATGCCCTCGGCTCAACGACACCGCGCCAGACAACGCCATTCCCAGCCGCGTCAAGCGCCCGCCCGGCCTTCATGTGGTCGCGCGCGCTGGGCGCGAAAGGTTTGCGATTGCCCTGATCCCTCCGTGCCGTTAGCTTTTTGATCAAAATAATGGGGCGGCTCGATTCGCCCCGCCGCGCGTGGCGGAAACAACAGGGGGCCCGGATGCCGGATAACGCCGAGCTTGTCGTGCTGAACGGCCGTGTGCTGACGATGGACCCGGGGCAACCGGTGGCGCAGGCGGTGGCGCTGGCGGCGGGGCGGGTGCAGGCTGTCGGATCGGATGCCGAGATCATGGCGCTGGCCGGCCCGGCGACGCGCCGTATCGATGCGGGCGGGGCCAGCGTGCTGCCGGGGTTCATCGAAAGCCATCTGCACCTCTTCATGGGAGGCACCGAACTGGCGCATCTGCAACTGCTGGGCGTCAGCGGCGCGCCGGCCCTGGGGCGCGCCATTCAGGACTATGCCGCCGCCAACCCCGACCGCCCGGTGATCGTGGGGCAGGGCTGCGACTACGCCATCCTGGGCCGCCCGCTGACCCGGCAGGACCTGGACGCCATCCTGCCCGACCGCCCGGTGATCCTGCTGGCCGCCGACCATCACACCGCCTGGGCTAATACCTGCGCGCTGGAAGCGGCCGGCATCCTGCGGGGCCGCGCGCTGAGCCCCGGCAACGAGATCGTCATGGGCGAAGACGGGCTGGCCACGGGCGAATTGCGCGAGTTCGAGGCCAAGGCCCCGGTGCTGGCGCTGGCCGGCGAGGCGCGCGCCATGGCCGGCATCGCCACGGGCGAGGAACCCGTGCCCGCGCCAACCCCGGCCGATATCCAGGCCGATTGCGACGCCATGGCGCGGGGCCTTGCGCATTGCGCGCGCCACGGGCTGACAACGCTGGTCAACATGGACGGCAACCTGCACACGCTGAATGTGCTGGACGCGCTGCGCCGGCAGGGGCGGCTGACCGCGCGCGTGCGTGTGCCCTTCCACTACCGCCCGCATCGCCAGCCCGCCGATCTGGCCATCGCCTCGGACATGGCGGCGGCGTGGAATGATGACTGGCTGTCTTCGGGCTTCGTCAAGCTGTTCATGGACGGGGTGATCGACTCCACCACCGCCGTGCGGCTGGACGACTACCCCGGCCAGCCCGGCTACAAGGGCGCCGAGGCGCTGCATGCGCCCGAGCGCTTTGCCGAGATCTGCATCGAGGCCGACCGGCGCGGGTTGCAGATCGCCGTGCATGCCATCGGCGACGGCGCGGTGCGCCGGGTGTTGGACGGCTATGAGGCGGCGCAAAAGGCCAATGGCCGGCGCGATGCGCGCCACCGGATCGAACATATCGAGATGATCGA